>QCWD01000043.1 GCA_013114725.1 Nitrososphaeraceae archaeon
AATCAGACTGAAGCAAATTTAATGGTCAAGAAGTTTGATGAAATTGGAATATGGGGTGCTGCATTTTGGCAATGGAGGCCAGAAATTCATCGCGTCCAAAATTATAATCTTATTGACACTTCCTCTGGTGAACTTGTAACAACACCGTATTTTGATATTGTAAAGAACGCATATCATGAAGTTTTTGGTAAATAATGTTGCATACGAAAAATAAGTTTAAATACTACAATATCATTCTATTTTTTGATGACATCAAATAGTACATAATAATTTATTCTATATCTCTAAAGACCTTACATGTTTCTTGTAATAACATTTATTCTATAATATGATAATTTTAATAAACTATAATTAATGTTATTCAAAATTTTGAATATCATTACAAAATACAACGTATCTTGAAATGATGTTATTTGTGACCCAAACTAATAAATTAAACAATAGATGTCATACCATTATTAGTGGTCGTTTTGAAATGAGGTACGGAAGATTAAGCGGTAAATATGGTTTATCACCAATTTTTTGTTTAATTTCCTCTATCAAATCATCTAAAATTATTTGAAATTGCTTACCTTGCTCTCTTGTCCTAACGTTTAGATAATTTTGAGATATTTCCTTTTCCCCAACTACTAATATATACGGAGTCCATTCTATTTCTGCATCACGTATTCTTTTACCGACAGATTCAGTTCTGTCATCAATGTCTGTACGAATATGATTGGACTGAAATTTTTTAGCCAAATCCATACAATATGACAAAAATTCGTCCTTTACTGGAATAATTCTTACTTGACTATGAGTTAGCCATAAAGGTATGGAAGGATGTCCACCCGATTTTGAAATCTTTGCTGATTTCTCCAATAAAGCATAAATAACTCGTTCAATTGCGCCACTTGGTGAATTATGCAGGATGATAGGATTATTTTTTATTCCATTTTCAGTTACAAATTCTATACAATATCTTTTTCCATTTTCCACATCAATCTGATCAGTCGATAAAGCCGCAGCTTTTCCAAGATTATCGACAAAATTAAATTCCCATTTCAGGACGAAATAAAAGAATTTTTCTTTCCACATCTCTACCAATACCGGTTTGTTAAATTTTGAAACAAGTTTATTAATAAAATCCTTGTTCTTATCATAAAAATCTTCAGTGAATCTGATTGCCATCTCAATGTCATCAGTAATAGAAAATCCTAACTCTGTCAAGACATCAATAGAAAGATCAAATCTTTGGAGAAATTCTGTTTTTGCTTGGTCCATGTCAGAACAAAACGCATGACAATCGGGCATACTGAATGCTCTCAATCTCCTTAATCCAACTAATTCTCCACTCTTTTCACGCCTAAAACTGTATCTGGTTAATTCATATAGTTTAAGAGGCATATTTTTGTATGAAATTTGAAAGTCCTTTGCCATGAGGAATTGTCCAAAACAGGCCGCAAATCTTAAAAATAATTCTTTATTGTCAGAACGAATACTGTATTGTCTGGCTGGGAATCGGTTAAAATAACTTGCCATTGACGGATGGTGAGAATCATACATGATAGGGGTTTCGACTTCTATTCCACCATATTCCATAACTTTTCTGGTAACATATTGTTCTATCAGTGATTTCATCAAACGTCCTTTAGGATAAAATCGCATGTTGCCAGCATCAGAAGCAGGTTCATAATCCGCAATAGCTAACTTCTTCATTAATTTGACATGCGGTGGCTGTTCATCAACTTTACGATTTTTTTGTGTTTCATAGTTTACAAATTTTTCAAAAGAACCATTTTTAGAAATTTTGAAAGAATCTAAAGGAACAAGATTTCCTTCTAGAGTTAAAACATACCATGATGATTTCTGTGTTTCTTCGAGACTAAGAGCACTTGATTCATGTGTAATATTATGTGATTTGACTTGAGATAAGGAATTTTCTGACTTTAGATATTGATTTTTGTTATCAAATACCTTAAAATTTTCAGCTAAAGGATGTCCTTTTACTTTTATAGCAAACGATTTCGTCCATCCAAATGGTGCTTTAGAGACTTTGATAAGTTTCTCTTTTGCCAGTTCCTCTAATTTGTTAAACAAATTGATAGCAACATCTGGTTTTGCAAGATTTGAGCTTAAATGTGAATAAGGATATAACAAAAGACTACTCTCATTTATTATATCCAAATATTTTTTTATTTCTAGAATGGCAGATTGAATCGTTTTTTCATCATCATTTTCCTCAATGCAAATAAATGCTACCACTAAGTCTTCTAAACGGGTCTGAGTTTTCTCAACGTTGTCATCTGCCTTTAGAATCTCTTTTTTAATAGGGGTATATTCAATATAGTCTGAATGAAACTGTAGTATACGCATATCTATCTAGAAAATTTTTATAGTTTTTTTATAAATTTATGGTTTATTAATTCCATCTTGCACGTTCTGTTTCACGCTCATCCTTGGAATCCTTTTTCCATTCTTTATAATGAGTTCTACATAAATAGACGCGTTTATTTGAATAAGAAAATTCTAAATCTGTTGCAAGTTTAGCTTTACTTTCACTGATCGACCGCTCTGCGGCTTGACCACAGTTAAGTACACTACAGTTGACTCCCTTCTCTACCCTGCCCATTTAATATAAAATTAAATTTCAAATATAAAAGCTATCCTATCATCCATATATATGATAAAATGATTAAAGTTTATCTCAATACCGTAACAACTATGATTACTAAAGAACCTAGAATTTCGCTGGTAAGTATAACGTCTTTTATTTTTTTACGAACTGGTTTTTTACTACTGTGATCGGTACGTATCCATTTTTGATCTCTTATTGTTACTAATGCATAAAGCTTTATCATAGCAACTATGAAATTGATGACAATATATAGTGGAAGCAAGACAATGTCTTTTGGGTACCTTCGAAGATGTGGAAAAATTTTGAGTCCTCTACCAAATATCCACAATCCTAAAATGGATAACGCGATACTATAGTGATTATAAAATAACGATAATGCAAAAAAGATAGGACCAAAAAATAATGTAAAGATTGAAATAAACCGATCTATCATGTGAAATGACAAATACGGTCTCTTCCAAGCCCAACCTTCCCATAAACTAAGAAGATCAGAATTATGACTATTCCTTGACCATCGTAACCTTTGGCTCCAAAACGTCTTAAAATCTTCTGCAGCATATGAATAGATAACTGCATTCATTTGGTAGTAGGTTTTCCATCCTGATTTTTGTACCAATCTTGTTAAACATTTATCTTCACCCGATTCCTTCTTCTTGCCTAGGATGTATTCATTTAAAAATTGATCCAATTTAGGTGAGATAATTTCACGTCTGTAAAGAGATGTTCTTCCAGAAAGACAAGACAATGACTTGCCCATCGCTGTTTGTGCTGGTAGATCATAGTAATTACGCATATCCCAAAATATATCAGTAATTTTTTGCCATATTGTTTTGCGCTCAATTGGATGTTGTCTGGTGGTAACACCACCTATCATTTTATCACGAAATGGGGACAAAACATAATCCCGGTTATCTTTATCCCAAATTGTATCACTGTCAACTAATGCAATGATTTCATATTTGGCAACTCTTATTCCTTCTGCTAAAGCGGGTCGTTTCCCCGGCTTATCTATGACTATCATCTTAAGTGAGGGTCTGTTGATTGAAATTTGTTTAAATACTTCTTGACATGTTTTTTCTCTACTATCAATAACAGCTATAATTTCGTCTGGTTCATTCAGAATCCATGACTCGACAGCACTTTTGAAAATTACAGGGTCTTCATTATAGACCGGGGTAATGATGCTGTATTTAATATCTCTGGTTGGTGATTTATCTATGGGAGTATAATATAACGAACAGATTTTTTTTATGGTCCAAACAGTCCATCGCCATACTCCAATAATGCCAAGCGGAATATACAGCCATGCATATTGATAAAAAATCATTAATGAATTTCCAAGAAAATCAATGAAAGATAAAAAATATAAATTTGAATTAAATATATCAATTTTTTGCAATAATGTATTTTCTGTGTTCAATAAAAATATAGAATAAACCAAAAAGAAAACAGCTAAAAAAATAATAGCAAATAAAATCACATTATACATGTTTCACTTATTCACATATTATATGAATATATATAAAAATATAGTTTAACAATAAATATTAAATAAAAAATTAATTATTTTTTATTGATTATCTTTTTATAGTATGATTGTTATATTTTATTATAATATAAAAATATTTGAGCAAATCTAACTAAATCTTGTAAAATAAAATGGAATAGGAGCATATATATACCAATTTTGTTATCTTTCGGTGTAAATAATATAGGAATAAGTGAAAATATGGCAAAAATAGCAATAATTGGGTCAGGTGTTGTAGGGACGGCAACTGGGAAAGGATTCCATAGACTTGGAAATGATGTCACTTTTTATGATATTTCAAAAAAACGCATGCTATCGCTAAAAGCTGAGGGATATAAAACTGCAGGAAACACAAAGGATGCAATAAGTAATAAAGATATCGCATTTGTATGTGTTAATACACCAACACTTTCGGACGGGTCACAGGATCTATCCCAGGTGAAATCTGCACTTGCTGCTGTAACAGATGCGCTTAATTCCATCGAAAAGTACCCATTAATTGTATTTAGAAGTACTATGCTACCTGGAACAATGAGAAAATTAATAGTAGACTTTATGGAAAAAAATTGTATCTTACGAAGAGGAAAAGATTATAACATATGTTACAATCCAGAATTCTTAAGAGAGACCACAGCCTTAGATGATTTCTTTATACCTGATAGGGTGATAATTGGAGAGGATATAAAGGGTAGCTCAAAACCTTTACAGAAAATATATGAATCACTAACTGAAAACATAATAATAACAAATTTTGAAGAAGCTGAGATGATTAAATATACTTCGAATTGTTTCTTGTCATTAAAAATATCATTCTTCAATGAAATAGGAATGATATGCAAACAAATGGGTCTGGATGATAAAAAAGTGGGACATGCAGTTTCCTTAGATAAGAGAATAGGAAAATATGGAACAGTTCCTGGCAAACCATTCGATGGAATGTGCTTACCAAAAGATACTGAAGCGTTATCTTTATTTATAAGAAAAATGGGCTGGGACCAAGATTTACTGAAAGTAACTTTAGATATTAACAAAAAAATTGAGGAATTGACAACTACAAAAGCACGCTTAAAATAATAATTCACCTTTTTCTTTAATCAAGACCTATCCAAATATTTATTAGCTTTATATTTTCTAAAATTAATAATGAATAATAAAAGCTACTTTTGTTACTTATTTGTCTTATTTGGTTTTGCAATATTTAGTTTATGTGTCCCTTATTCCTATTCCACTAATTTTGAAAAAAATATAATAAATTTAAGTAATAATGAAGGAAATTCATCAGACGCGTATATATCTGCAAACCAAAATAATGTTTATGCAGTATGGACCGACGATGAACTTGGAAATAACGAAATTTTCTTTAAGAGAAGTACAGATGCTGGAAATACATTTGGTAGTACAGAAAATTTAAGTGTAACCAACGGCAGTTCTATTTTTCCACAAATCAGTGTTTCTGAAAATTATGTGTATGTTTTTTGGACTGATTATACTACTGGAAATGGCGATGTGTATGTAAGAACTAGTAGTGATGGTGGTAATACATTTAGTCCAATTAAAAATATTAGTAATAAACTTAACGGAACTGATATAGGTATATCTAGTTATGCAATAAAAAATAGAATTTTTGTTGTATGGACTGATAAAGTACCATTAAATGAAGTTATAAGACTGAAATCTAGTCTGGATGGTGGACAGAATTTTAATAATTCAAAAATAGTTAGTAAAAAAGGCGTTGCTGAAACAAGCGACAAAATTAAAGATAACGGATTAAATTTTTCAGGCTTTGGATCAAGTTCATCAGATCTAGACAATTTTGGAGACGTAACTATAACGTCAGACGGAGAAAATTTATTTGTTATTTGGATAGATAATATTCAGTCAACTGATTCAACAGTTCAGTGGGACCTTCGTTATAGAATGATAACAAACAAAGGAGAAAATTTAACAATACCAAAAACATTAACCAAAAATATTGGTGATTTTGCTGATTCCCCGCAAATAGTATCTGTCAATAATACCATATATGTTACATGGGTAGATAGATTTGGTAAATTTAATCAAAATAATAACGAAATATTTATAATCACAAGCAATAATTATGGCGAGAGTTTTAACGATCCTGTAAATTTGAGCGCAAATCTTGGAAATTCCATTGAACCTAAAATGAGTTCAGGTAATGGTTATATTTTTGTAATTTGGACTGACTACACGGAAGGAAATGGAGAAATTTATCTCAAGATACTACCTAAATAGATCATATTTAAATAAAATTCATTAAAATCTCTAAAGTGTAAAAGTATTATAATATGTTAGATATTAATCTAAAAATTTTCAAGAAGGATTTAACATTAATTATAACTACTTTTTGTAAATTTAATACTACTTTAAGTTACAAAATAAAAAAAAATAAAATCGGAACGAAATAAATAACACAATAAAAAGCAGTATAACCACATGTCAGTAACTGTTTGTATATCTCATAAAGAAGATGTAGATGGCATAGCTTCTGCGGCGCTAATTGGCTCAATATTTAAAAAAACAAGAATCGTATTGGTAGACTATGCAAATATAATAAATAAATTAAAAAATCTCGTTAAGGAATTACCGAAAAATCAAAAAGGGATCAATAGAATATTTATCTGCGATCTTGGTCTAAACAAAAAAAACGAAATCAAATTTATAGATTTTCTTTCTCAAATTATTAAAAATGGATATAAGGTAACATACATCGATCATCACGACTTATCTGAAGAATCAAAAGATAATATTATTAAAACTGGCGCAAATGTGATTCATTCAATTAATGAATGCACAAGCGTACAGGTATATCAAAAATACAAAAAAAAGATGAAGACATTATCTTCTTTTTTACCAGCTGCAGGTGCATTAACAGATTACATGGAAAATAGACCGTTAGCAAAACAAATAATTTCAAAATTTGATAGACAATTCTTGATGCTGGAATCTACCGCATTATCTTATATCATCTCCGCCAATCAAAATAACGAACCGTTCCTAAATGAATTAGTACAAAAATTGTCCGATTTAAAATACACCCATGAGATAGAAGATGGATTTGATATTGCAAATCAATTTGCAAAGAAAGTATGGGATGGTGTGAAAAGCATACAAGATTGTATAAAAACAACAAAAAATTTGGCATATGTCCAAAATACACTGGACTTATCTTCCAGTACTATCGTAAATTTTGTGCTAGGAATTTCAGAAAAAGATGTGGCAATGGTTTTTAAATTCAAAGAGGAAATAAATTCTTATATAATCTCTATCAGAGGATCACAAAATTGTGAAACACATTTAGGACGTTTGGTTAATGAAGTTGCAACACGATTTGCAGGAAGCGGAGGTGGACATGAAAAAGCCTGCGGTGCAGTAATTCCCGATGAAAATTTTCAAGAATTCATAAAAATTATTGATAAAAATATCACAGTCAATTAAAATCCATCATTAAGACTATAAAAAATAAAAAAATGTAGGTAAGAAAAGATATCTAGATATTTTGCAGGTCTTCCACTGATGAAACTACAATAATTCCTCCAGCTCCACCGGATTTGTTTACTTTTGCAGTTTCCTTTATTACACTAATAACTTGGTCCATCTTACTTTCTGCAACAACTGTTGTTATTGTTCGCCTATCCGAATACATCCCCATATCTTAATGAAAACTTTTCTCCAGTACCGATGCCTTTTGAATCATAAAATGTTGCTGGACAGTCTATTTTTTTTAAGGCAGCAAGAACCTCATTTGTCTTTTCTGCCCTGATGACTGCTTCCACTCTCTTCAATACTCCAGTATTTTTAGTTTGAATTTTCTTGCTAGTTTTTTCCTCAGACAACTCTATTCCAAGAGTAATTAGAACAGCTTGCCTTTATAGTTATGTGTTTTAATTATTTTTACTAATTGAAATAAAACTTATTTAAAAAAATAATATAATTGTTATAATCTTTAATATTAATTTATTAAAAATATGTAAATGCTATATTTTCATCCAAAACAACGTTAGATGTATTATTCGAAATATACCATTTTTAACAAAAATTGAACAGACTAATTTAAATTTGTTCAGGGAATGAGTAACACTCCCTGAACATTTGTTCCCCTTCGGTTTGGTCGATGTAACCTTTTTTTATTACTTAGATAATTTAAATGTGATGATGCAAACCAGTTAAAACAAAACTTTTTATTTGAATATATTGCATAAAAAAATAATTAAAAAAGTAATGAGTGACATAAATAATAACAAGAATTTTCTTCTGCAACAATTTATGTGGATAGGGATTTCTTTAGGTATAAGTTTTCTAATTTCATACTATGTTCAAAATCCATTTATTTCAATACCTATTATTATCTTGATATTTATTTTACTGAGTTTTTACATGCGCAACAGAGCGATGAGAAAGTTTGGTTTGTCTGGACAGACAATGTTTGGGGCGAATAATTCAGTAAATTATTACTGTATGAGCTGTGGAACTAAACATAACCAGCATTCATGCCCACGATGCGGTTCAAAGATGAAAAGAGTTGGTACTTGATTACAAAAATAAATCAGAAAAAACCTTCTACAAGTTCGATAAGTTTATCTTTCCAAGAAGTAGATTTTATCAGTCCGCTTGCAATTAGAATTCCTTCTGATCCTAACTCTACAGCTTTCTGAACATCTTCTTTTGTAGTTATTCCAGCTCCGCAAATTAAATTTGAATAACTTGAATTTCTTTGCACTTCTTTTAACGATCGCATTATTATATCTGGGTCTTCCATTGATACTGACTTTCCAGAGCCAATAAGTTCAGGAGGTTCAATCGCTATGTATTCTGGATCAAATTTTGCAAAGGATCCCGCCTCGTTGGGAGTTCGTGCACAAACAATTGAAGTCATATCCAATTTTTTTAGTCTTCTAATCAAATCTTCCACATATGATGTATCTATCCTGTGTTCACTATGATTCAGTAAAGAACCATGGGAACCAAACGACTTGGCAATCTCTGGAATAAAAAATCCTGTAGATGCTCCTACTTCTGCATTATCTAAATGCTGACAAATAACTGGAATCTTTACGCTGTTACAGACCTGGGATAAAGATGGATTTGGAGGAGCTATAAAAATTGAAATATCATATTCTTTTGTAACTTCTTCAGCGATACGTGATAACTGAAGTGATTTGGACCCTGAGATTTCTAGGTAATTTTTAAAGTTAATTATAATTAATCCTTTCAAAAGCAATCATTAAAAATTAAATTAAGATTATGTAGGATCCTTGAACTTTTCAGTTAGTTTTGCTATCCGTGCTTCATAACCTTTATTGTATTCCAGTTCTTCAGGGATCAATGTCGCAGGATGGATAAAACCCTGACCTCTCATTATCATCGCTCTTTCAGAAGCCCTTTGCCTCTGATAGTCCCAATCAACAGTACCAAATCCATCATGAGGTCCTGTTAATTTACCGTTGTGCATACTGAACAATAAACAGGACACTATTGGTATAGAGTAGTTAAGGCTTGCTGCTGAGTTTAGTTTAACTGGCATAAGTGGCATATGACTTCTTCTGTAGCAGGAAAATTTTTTTGTGTTCTGACAATAGCAATTGGATCATCTTTGCCTACATAAGTACCAGCAATATTATGTAATCTATCAGTCGAAGATGAAACAATATGTTCATTGTCGTGCGAGTAGATAGAATGCACTACATATCTACCAGGATACATTAGTGCTGCTTCTAATTCGGGTTTGTCATTCCACATTTTTAGATCTGCTACTTTACCAGTCATAACATCCATTATCTTAAAAATGACACCTGAAGCAAGGTTCTCGTTAATCAATAGACCCGTATTACTACCTGCATCTACAAACATTCTCCAGAATGGAAAATTAAATGCCCCTGGTTCAGTTTTATCTGCAACAAAAACACAAAATACCTCACTTGGACGTTCTTCCATCTCTATTTCTGCTACACCAGGACCCATCCCCTTAACATTACCCGAAAAAGAATCTTTGAGCAGATCCTGACCAGCACCGTATAATCCTTGTTCTTTTGCAACTTTGGTGCCCTCCGTAAATGCATCCCAAGCTAATTTATGAATAAGTTCGTTGTCTTTTCCCAACTGATGAGTCATAATAATATGGATATCGTCTCCAGTATATCCGACATAGTAGTCAATCAGTAAATCCTTACCATGACTAATTACATAATCTTTTACGGTTTCTAACAATTCGGTACTTGGGCATGTATGGCCTCCAATGCCACCAATATCTGCTTTTATGGCAGTAATTGTTATCTTCATATTGAACTTTCACTTATAACAGTTTATATCTTTTCTGATGCCTCTTCATAAAATTAGATGCAAATTTACAAATTCAATACCGTACAGGAGATGATAAAAATTTTTTCGAATCTAAAATATACATTTGTAATTTCGGAGAAGTATGATTCTGCCAAAAAGATAGCGATGTTTTTGGGTGAAAAAGGTTTTTATGAAATAACTTTAAAAAAGGAAAAATTTTTTTTTGCACAAACATACAGCAATGAAAATTACATAATTTTTTATTCAAATGGGCATTTATATAATTTAGAATTTAGATCGATTAATAAAATATTTCCTATATTTAATCCAAAATGGCATCCAAAAGATAAAGAAGGTAAAACTACTCGGCGAATTAAACTTATTGAGCTGTTTTCTAAAAAAGCTGAGAAATTTATACATGCATGTGATTATGACCAAGAAGGTGAATTAATTGGATATAATGTTTTACATTATGCTTGTGGATCTAAATATGAAAGTTCACTTAGAGCTAAATATTCTTCCTTAACAAAACAAGAAATAATAAAATCATTTTCTCAATTAAATTTATCAAAACCAAATAAAAATTTAGTCGAATCCGGAAAGATTAGACACTTACTTGATTTTATTTATGGGATTAATTTATCAAAGATTATGTATTCTTATTTTAATAATACACACAATCATAAGGCAAAGTCAATTATATCTATTGGTAGGGTACAAACACCAACATTATCTTTTGTTGTTGACAAAGAGATTGAAATTAGGAAACATATTCCAGACCCGTATTTGAAAATTATGGTGGAGCTCCAAACAGATAAATTATTAAAATTGCACGCGACATACGAAATTGAAAAAATTAATAAAAATGAAGCAAGCAGAATAATAAAGGATTGTGAAGGGAAAAATGGAATAATTAAAAATATCCAAAAGAAAGAGCAGATTGTAGATGCGTATCCTTTTAATTTGAGGGAATTACAAACCGAGTGTTTTAGAATTTATGGTTATTCTCCCAGTGAAACATTGGGAATAGCTGAGAAATTATATTTATCAGGATTAATTTCATATCCAAGAACAGAAAGTCAGCAATATCCATATGATTTAGATTTTAAAACCATTTTAAACGAATTAGTAAAAAGTAAAATGGTTGATTCATCACTTGTCTCCAATATATTAAACAAAAATTTTATAAAGGTAAATAAAGGCAGAAAAACTGATAGCGCCCATCCAGCAATATATCCTACTGGGAGTAAATATAATATAAGTGAATTAGAAAAAAAAGATTTACAAATATACGATCTAATAATCAAAAGATTTGTAGCTACATTTTATGAACCATTGATCGTGACGGATTTTAAAATCTACATAATAGTTAAAAACAATTTATTTGTATCTAGCTACAAGACAACAAAAAACCATGGATGGACTTCATTCTATCCATTTAAGACACATGAAAATAAAATTCCTGAATTGAAGATAGGCGCAAAATTGATCAATCTTAAAATTGAAAAAGTTGAAAAATTTAGTGTTTCACCAATCAGATTTCATGCTACTACATTATTAACAAAGATGGATAGTAAAAAAATCGGGACAAAATCTACTCGATCAGGAATAATAGACCTGTTAGTAAAAAGAAAATATATTGCATATACAAAAGATGGCTATCTCAAACCAACGGAACTTGGAATCTTTATTATTGCGCTAATGAGAGAGTATATTCCAAAGATAATTTCGGTAAACATGACTAGAGAAATGGAAAAGCAATTGATGGATGTTGAAATGGGAAAAAATAACGGAGATCTGCTAATAGAAAACATAAAAAAAGACGTAAACGAATCAATTTCAATTCTAATTAAAGAACGAAAAAAAATTGTTAATGAAATCAAAAAAAACCATGTCATGATTTCAAATAGTTCTAATATCACTAAAATTAAAAATTAACAATACATATAATCTAACATTGTTGAATTATTGTATACAAATTAGTATATCCAAAATGACATTTTGTTAGATATAATTTCAAAATAATTGTTTAAAAAATAAATTCTATGTCCTAGAAATAACTATATGGATTAAAATTTATAGTCACCTGCAAAACTTAGTAAATGCGGTCATAATCCTAATTTAGAAATAACAATTTATATCAAAAAAAATAGACTGATACTGATAGATATAAACAATTGGTTAAATATTATCGTAACAAGAATAACCACTTTTCATTGCACTTTGAAATTTACAATATATACTGTATTTTGACAGTCCTATGAAACCTCATTTTATTATATGTCTGAAAAACAATTAATACAAGTTCCGTTAATTACCGTACAGTAAATATCATGCCCAAGCCTGGTTTCAAATCAATCACCGTAAGTCAAAATGTATATGATAAATTTTTTCATATTTACGAAAAGAAAAAAAATGACTTAGAATTAAAGGGAATCACCAGTTTCTCGGGTTACTTGACAAGTATGATGGAAGAAATGATGATTAAACATGAAATATTTGCTAAATATGCTCCGTTAATAGAAAAAATATCAGTCGATCAAGATCGTATTATATTAAAGGATAATAAAATAAATCGAATAGTTGAAATATTATCTAGAAACGGTGAATTACAATGCCTTTTAGACGAAAAAACAGATTGTATTCACATAGGATATGTGTATTCTCTTACTGAAGTGTACTCCGTCATGGATATCAAAGGGATTAAAATAAACAAAAATTTTTCTAATTTTGGTAAAAAATATAAAAATTAGGTAAAAGAAAGTAGATGTATTAAATTAGTATCTATAAGGTGGAACTTTTGATACTATGTATGTAATATTATCATAGGTAAAATTTTTTGATAACATCCAAGAAATTTGATACAAGAAATCCAACAGTAGTTTCATTAGATTCAATTTACGATTTACGATTTTTCACTCATATTGTTGTATTTTTCATAATATCTTATCGAATTATATTAAAATTTAATCAATGTTATCAACTGTTTCTTGGTGACATTTTGATTAACTTCTATTTTTTTATCGTTGAAATCTCTATAAACTATCTTAGTTCGAGTTTTTTAATTAAATTATCAGTAAATAGTTGTATTTTTATAAATCTATATTTTAAATACAAAATATAGATGAATGCCGTCTTTATAACTAAATTTTATGATTATTTACGATTAATAAGATTTCCTAATCTACTCACAGTTCCTTCAAATGTCCTAGTTGGATATCTAATTTTAGTCACTATTGATCAATACAATTTATATCATATTGCTACATTGATTTTTTCATCACTGCTTCTCTATATTTCTGGAATTGTTTTTAATGACATTTTCGATCTTCAAACTGATAGAACAGAAAGACCAAAAAGACCATTACCTTCTGGAAAAGTTTCGAAAAATTCTGCATACTTTATTTCTTTAGGATCTATGGTTGGTGCAAATTTACTTGTTTTCGTTAATGTAGGATTTTCAAGTCTTCTTTTGACTGGCACAATTAGTGTATTGATCCTACTTTATGATCTTAAAATAAAAAAAACATATGCCGGTCCTATAGTAATGGGATTATCGAGATCTTTTAATATATTGTTAGGTGCTAGTCCATTTTTATTTTATGGGTTTACCAGCGAAACTTCTATACAGATGATATCTGTATTTGTTATTGTTTTTCTATATGTTTTTCTGATCACCTTGATAAGTAGAAATGAAATCAATAACCTTAAATCAAAAATAATTATTCATTTTTCATTCGGTTCAATTTTTTTGATTGTTGTATTTATTTTAATTTTAATTTTAACGGGAGTCTTTGATCTGATTTCAATTATAAACGTATTTTTTTTCTGGACTGTTATGATTTATTTATATCTGAATATGATATTCTTTTCAAAATCTTTACAATTTCTTGTAACAAATATGATAATATCTTTGATATTGATTGATGCTGTAATTATAAGCGGTTTATCAAATTTTGTTTTAAGCTTATTCATATCTTTATTGTGCATCCCTGCTATATATCTTAGAAAATATTTTTATGTAACCTGAATTTTTCAAAAAATACCCTTTTCTTACAGGTTTTTTATAGTCCCTATTATTTTTTTCATATTTTATAACCATCTTTTATCCAATAGCCGTTATGTCTACTGGAGTCAAATGATTTAAATCAAGTAAATTTTATTTTTTAGATAAGTAGAATTTGAATAAACATGTTATTTTATTAAATATAGTAGGTTTAGAAAAATCTCATATTGAAAAAAATTTTCTTCCACATATATGTGAAATGATAAAAGAAGGAGAATATTCGAATTTAGATACTGTATTTCCAGCGGTAACTTGTACCACTCAAGCTAGTATTCTTTCAGGGTCATATCCTTCCGAACATGGCATAATTTCTAATGGCCTGTTTGATAGATCAAGATATGAAGTTTCTTTTTGGGAGCAAAGCAGCTCTTTGGTACAGAGACCAAGAGCATTTGATTTAATAAAAAACAATACCGAGTCTATTACAACTGCAATGCTGTTTTGGCAAAATTCATTATATGCCAATTCAGATATTGTAATGACACCTAAGCCATTACATTTTGATGATGGAATGGTTATGTGGTGTTATTCAAAACCAGCTGGATATTATGAAAAATTAGCAGAGGAAATCGGTGAATTTAATTTAACTACGTATTGGGGACCATTTGCATCATCAAAGTCTAGTCAATGGATCATGGATTCTACGATTGCTACTATTAAAAAATATAAACCAAATTTGTTAATGTCGTATATACCACATATTGATTATTCTGCACAAAGATTTGGTAAAAATAGTTCTCAGGTTCTTAACGATCTCAAAAAAGCTGATGAACTTGTAGGAAATTTAATAGATGTTTGTAAACAAATCAATATCTACGATGAGACCAGAATAATTATTTTTTCTGATTACGGTTTTAATGATGTCAACGATGCTATTCCATTAAATAAAATTCTTCGGGATAATAATTTACTATCTGTAAGAACAATAAAAAATAAAGAATATCTTGATTTAGAAAATAGCATTGCTTTTGCAATGGTAGATCATCAAATAGCGCACATCTATATCAAACCTAAAACCAACGAAGTTATAATTTCAAAAGTGAAACATCTCCTAGAAAATGTTTCAGGAATTGATATTGTATTGGATAACAAAGAAAAGCAAATTCAAAACATTGATCATGAAAGAAGTGGGGAATTGATTGCTGTTTCAAATAATGATAAATGGTTTAGCTATTATTGGTGGAATGAAAATGACAAAGCTCCTAACTTCACTAAAACAGTTGATATCCATAGAAAGCCGGGATACGATCCTCTTGAATTATTTTTAGATCCTACCACAAAGACAATTCCATATGATACTTCCCTAATAAAAGGATCGCATGGAAGACCTTCTAACATTTTTCCATCCGATAATAACGATCAGATATATATATCAAATCGCAAAACAGAATTATTAAATAAAAATAAATCAAATAACGGAAAAAATAATCCAATAAACATAGTAGATCTCGGAAAACATATTATTAAATTGTTTTGACAAGTCAGTAATACCATTATGATGTTTAATTATTCCATAACATTATATTCATTTAAAAACTGGGAAAAGTTAGAAAAAACTCTAGAAAATTTAAAACAGTGTGATATTAAAACTTTAGAGATAATTGGAGAACCCGATTTATTGGATGTGAAAGATACAAATGAAATTATAAACTCATTTGGATTCTCAGTTTCGGGTGTTACTGGTATTTGGGGAATATCAAACAATAGTCAATTACCTAGAAATTTTTTAACACAAGATACAACTTGTATTTCATACGCAGAAAATTATGTAAAAAAATGTATTGAAATGTGCTCATTTTTTGGAGGAAAAACGTTTAACATTTGCATTTTCGCAGATCCGTATTTTGTAAAATTTGATAAAAACCATCGGGTTGTACCAGAAAGAAAAAAATCACTTCTTTGTAGGAAACTTACTCCTGTATTTTTTAAATTATCAGAACATGCCAAGGATTATGGAATTACTTTGGTATTAGAGCCGCTAAATAGATATAGCACTCCTTATTGCAATCATGCAAAAAATGCGTTAGATATCTGTTTACATGTTGGTCATGAAAATTTTGCATTAATGCTGGATACATTTCACATGAATATTGAGGAAGATTCTATTGAAAAAACTATTATTTATACTAAAAATTATTTAAAACACATTCATTTTTCTGATAATAATAGAAAGATGCCTGGATTTGGACATATTGATTTTAAAAAAATAATTGATAGTTTATCTAAAATACAATATTCAAGAGTAATTACCTTTGAACCAACTTTTGTTACTGGTAGTTATTTAAACAAAATAAAAAAGAGCTTAAATTATTTGAATACATTATAAAGCTACATTCAGAAAAAAATTTATTCCCTGTCACGTTTAACATTTTAAATTTCTATCAAACTAATGAAATAATTTAATATAAGTAAAAAACACCCAGTATAACTATTGGAGTAGTAATATTATGTTAAATAAATATAACAAAAATACTTTATTTGAATTTGCAGCAGATGTGTCCCGTGGTCTTGGTGATAAAAATAAACAATTATCCCCAAAATATTTTTATGATGATGTGGGGTCTAAACTGTTTGAAAAGATATGCATACAACCTGAATATTATCCCACCAGAATTGAATATGATATTATTAAAACTAATTTAAAAAATATAACAAAGGAGCTGGATTTGCCTCTATCTTTAGTTGAATTAGGGAGTGGAAATTCTAAAAAAACCTTTTTATTATTGGAAAATTTTGCACAACTTCAAAAACCATTTGCATATTATTTTCCAATAGATGTATCTCATAAAATTTTGCATGAATCATCCAATTTATTGTCTACTGTTATAAATAATCTTAAAATTCATTATATTCATGACGACTTTTTCAACGGTTTAAAGATAGCAAATGATTATATAAAAAATAAACAAAACCTTGCTATACCTGAAAACAAACTAGTTATTTTTCTCGGTTCAAGTATTGGCAATTTTGAACCGGAACAAGCGAAATCTTTTTTATTGAATATACGAAAAAATCTAAAAACATCTGATTATTTTTTAATTGGTTTTGACCTTCAAAAAGACCAATATGTAATCGAAAATGCTTATAACGATAAAAATGGTATTACCGCAATGTTTAATCTTAACATTTTAAACAGAATAAATAAAGAGTTGGGTGGTAACTTTAACCTCGACTTTTTTGAACATCGAGCTTTCTACAACAATAAAGAAAATAGGATTGAAATGCACCTAGTGTCTAAACTTGATCAATATGTGTATATCAAATATATCGACAAGAGTTTTCATTTTAGAAAAAACGAAACCATACATACTGAAAATTCTTATAAATATACACAAAAACAAATTGAAGATATATCTAAAGATGCTGGTTTCACCATAAAACAACTTTTTTTTGATAAAAATAACTGGTTTGTATTATCTTTGTTGAAACCGATCTGAAATTTAATCTTAATCCAAATCTTTTGCACATCTGAATCCAGAGAATAGTATTCTTTCATGTGGTTTGAAATAATTTCTATAGCTATTTCTGATTTGGTTTCGTGGTGTAGCAAAAGAACCACCTCTTAAAACCTTCTGATTTATTGCCCATTTATCAGTGTATTCTGAAAATCTGGATTTGAAACCTGGATATAGAACATATTCGGAACTAGTCCATTCCCAGACATCTCCTATCATCTGATAACACCCATAATGACTTTTTCTAGCAAATTTGCATGTTCTTCAGTAGGATTCTCATTTCCCCACGGATACGGCGTTTTTTCCTGCAATCTTTCATTCCAACTAGCTGCTTTTTCCCATTCTGCTTCTGTCGGCAATCTCTTTCCAATCCATTTTGCGTACGCATCTGCTTCGTAATAACTTATATTTACAACTGGTTCTTCAAGGTCGATTTCTTTAATACCTGTAAAATCTTTTTTAAACCACTTTCCATCTCTCTCAAACCAGTATAATGGCGAATTCCATTTTTCGGACTTTACTTTTTCCCATCCATCTGCTAACCAAAACTCAAATCTTTTATAACCGTCATCTTCAATAAATTTTATAAAGTCATCATTTGAAACTGGGGTTATATCAATTTTGTATGGGTGAAGATAAATTTTATGTTCTGGTAATTCATTATCATAAGAAAATCCTATCCCTTTAAAACCAAGGTTGTAAATACCACCATCAATTTCTACCATTTTTCTTGAATTCCTATATCTTGTGTCTGGTTTTTTGTTAATATTTTTTATATTGTAGTTATCGACAGGATCAGAAAATCTGGCAAAGTAATTTTGGATATCATAAATCATAAGTTCCTGATGCTGCATTTCGTGATGATTAGCCAATAAAATATCATATTTTATATTTTCAGGCAATTTTTTTTTAAAAGTTTTTAAAAAATTAATAATACTTTTATCTATTGTTTTTCTATATTCAATGGATTGGGAAACAGTTGGACGTGGAAATCTTCCTCTCTGGTCCTTAGGTAATATATTTTTAAATTGTTGATAATATGAATTAAGATAGTCTGTATTTATCTCAGATGTCTTAAATGTATTTTTAATTTTTGATGATTCTTTTGAATGTTTTTCTAATATTTTTTGATAAAACCAAGTGACATGTGCAATATGCCAATTTGGTGGACTTCCAAAAGGGTCCGATTGGATTACAGCGTCTTCTGTTTTTAGAGGATTAAATAATTCCATAGTTTTTTTTCTTAACTCTACGAATTCTAAAATAAGTTCATTAGTACTACTATTTGTAATTTCATGATTTATTGCCTTTAACATTTGTATTTGACAACGTCTTTAAAATATTAAAATTTAACGTTGTATTTTTTCTGTGGTTGTTCAATATTAATAGTTCATATGATATTTCTGCATCTATTTCGATACGATAAAATATCTACTTTTTATCTCTCATAATCTTGGTATGTCTAAATTTTTTACTGATCTTGGAATTTTAAAAACTCTTACCAATAATTCATACAAAGCCATCAACATTGGAATGTATGACGGTACAAAATATAATTATACACACGATTGTATTAGTATGATAAAAAATATTCTCGAATGTAGACATGCACCGTTAATCACGGAATTAAAATTATCTTCTCCATCAAAGGGAAAAATTATTGATGAAAATGAAATTGACCTTGTTTATGCATCCAGGGAAATGGTTAATTCTGGAGTCGTTGGAATTTCTATTCTAACTCAACCTTACTTGTTTGGTGGTTCTATACATAATCTGGCTACTGTTCGCAAACATGTTTCTATACCAATTTTAATGAAGGATATTATCGTCAGTAATGTTCAAATAAACGCTGCAAAACAAATAGGAGCTGATTATATTCTGTTAATTAAATCTGTATTTGACAGAAATTTAGCAGAGTCTGATATGGAAAATTTTATCAAATTCGCACACACTAAAGGACTAAATATCATTTATGAAGTTCATACTGAAAATGAATTCAAAGATGTGTTGGAAATGGATGAGCGTAATAAAGACGATCTAATTGGGATCAATAATAGAAATCTATCGGATCTAAAAGTAGATTTAACTATTACAGAAAGACTACTGAAAAATATCGACAAAGGAAAAAATATTATAATCAGCGAGAGCGGAATTCATACACCGGCAGACTTACAATATTTAAAAAAATGTGGTGCAGATGTATTCTTGATAGGGACAAGCATAATGGAATCAAAAGATATCTCTAAAAAAATACAAGAATTTTATAATGCATTTTAAGCCATTATGTTTGATAATAAAAAATACCACATATTCATATAGTATTTAATTATAATAATCTAAGACTTTATATGGATTACATATATCCTGTTAATGGTAAATATGGTGAATATGGTGGAAAATTTATTCCAGAGACCCTCTTTCCGGCGATTGAGGAACTTGAGATATCCTATAATAAGTATAAAAAGAATAAGGAATTTCAAAAAGAATTATTCTATTATTTAACACAATATGCGGGAAGACCAACTCCCTTATACTTTGCTAAAAATTTAACTGACTTCGCTGGCGGAGCTCAAATTTTTATTAAACGTGAGGACCTGCTTCATGGGGGTGCTCATAAAACCAATAATACGCTGGGACAAGGACTGTTGGCAAAAAAAATGGGGAAGAAAAGAATAATAGCTGAAACCGGCGCCGGACAACATGGAGTAGGCACTGCTCTTGCATGTGCGGTTTTAGGATTAGATTGCGAAATCTATATGGGTGCAAAAGATACTCAAAGACAAAAACTAAATGTCTTTCGCATGAATATTCTTGGAGCTCGTGTTCATAAGGTCGATTCTGGTACCCAAACATTAAAGGATGCAGTAAATGAAGCCATAAGGGACTGGATCTCAAATGTTCAAACAACCTATTTCCTTTTTGGTTCTGTAGTAGGTCCTCATCCTTACCCTATGATGGTTCGTGATTTTCAAAGCGTAATTGGTAGAGAGATAAAGGATCAAATGAAAAAAAAATTTGGGGGTAATTTTTTGCCTGATGCAATAGTAGCATGTGTCGGTGGAGGAAGCAATGCAATGGGTTCTTTTTATCCATTTATTGAAGATTCACACGTATCACTATACGGGGTTGAAGCTGGTGGTTTGGGACTTAAAACTACTAAACATTGTTCCACACTTACTGGCGGTAAACCAGGCATTTTTCATGGAATGAAAACATATCTACTGCAAGATGAAAATGGACAAATATCTGAAACTCATAGTATATCTGCTGGACTAGATTATCCTGGGGTTGGACCAGAACATTCTTTTTTAAAAGATATTAAAAGGGCAAATTATGTAAATTGTACAGACAAAGAGGCGATTCAATCTTTTTTGACATTATCAAAATATGAAGGTATTATACCAGCACTTGAATCGGCTCATGCAATACATTATGCAATAAAACTAGCCCGAAGAATGAAGAAATCTGAAAAGATTGTAGTAACATTATCTGGAAGGGGAGACAAAGATGTAGAAACAGTACAAAATTATCTTGATAGAAATAAAACTGATTCTATTAAAAATTAATTCCTTGGGAGAATGTCAATATGAAAAATCTTAATATAGATGGTTTAAAAAGTTCTAGAATTCATGATACTTTTGTAGATTTAAAAAAACAAAAGACATGTGCTTTAATTTGTTATGTTGTTGCAGGATATCCTACTATCCAGATGTCTGAAAAAATTATAACCACTTTGATAGAATCCGGTGTAGATATAATAGAAATCGGTATTCCATTTTCTGATCCTATTGCAGATGGACCAGTTATTCAATCTGCCTCATATCAATCATTAACGAATGGAACTACTCCTGAAATGTGTATTAAACTATGTAGTAGGCTGAGAAAAAAATTCCCAAAAACTCCTATTTTATTTATGACCTACGCCAATATCCTATATGGCACTGGTATAAAAAAATTCTTAACGATCTCAAAAAAAAGCGGAGCTGACGGATTTATTTTACCTGATATTCCTGTAGATGAATCTGCAGACTACATCAAACTAGCATCAGATTTAGATCTGTCTACAATATTTCTTGTTTCTCCAAATATTTCTAATGATCGATTATCTTCAATCATATCAAAAACCACTGGATTTATTTATCTTGTGTCTGTATTTGGCACTACTGGAGAACGGAAACAATTAGAAGAATACACAATTAAAAAAATTAAAGAAGTTAAAAAATATGTTAGAGGCAGACTTCCTGTTTCTGTAGGCTTTGGAATAGGTACTCTGGAACAAGTACGCACAATAGTTGCAGCTGGCGCTGACGGAATAATCATAGGCAGTAAAATAATAAAAATCATCAAAGATGGAAAAAATCAAAAAGAAATATTAATAAATCTAGAAGGTTTTATAAAACATATAAAGATCGGATGCAAAATATAAAAATAAAAAAATTTGATACATTCTAGTTGGTTCTCTATTAGGGAATCACCAATCCGGAACTATCATTTGCAAATAACATATTGTTTACGGTAACCTGAAATTTCCTATCCTTTATTGTAACGATTACCTCAATATCGTCAAGAGAATTTGATATATCTCCAGATTCCAAATTTTTTATAACAACATGTATTGACTCGTGAGAAATTAAAGACTCCATGAACGGCTCAATTTTCTTAAAATCGTTTTTATTTGCTGTTTCATTTTCTTTTGATACAATTATCATCATAGTTTCTTTTTCATACGTAAAGTAACTAGGGGAATTATCTGCAGAACAAGCAAATGCAAAATCATTTATTGTCATAAAGGAAATATTGGGAAATATATCTAAAGATAATATTAAGTTAAATTTTGTATTTATTATTTTATTAAATAGTAAAATAGACTGCTTCTGGATGATGAACTATTATTGCGGCGGTAGAGTGTTCAGGAATTATTTGTCCAGATTCTGTTAACGTCATTCCTGACATTTCTGGATGAAGAATTTTCCATACCAGATGATGTTGTGATACGTCTGGACAACTTGGATATCCCCAACTATATCTCAATCCCCTTTGATTACCTATTTTTAATTCATCTCTTATTATTTGATTTGTCCATTCAGCTAAAGCTTCTGCCGTTTCAACCGCAAGGCCATGTATATAATATGCATCGGTATATCTATTTTCAGAATTCCATTTTTCAATAACGTCAGTTACTTTTTGCCCCACTGTGACTGCCTGAAAAGCTACAATATCTGATTCTCCAAAATAGTCTGCAAGACACAAATGTTTTTCTTGATTTGATCTAGGAAATTCAAATAAAACCAGTTCTTTATTTGGTAATTCTACTGAGAGTTTATTTTCTTTACTATGACATTTATAATATCCATACACTACTTTAGGATCAAATAGATTCTCTTGAATTACTTTTTCAGTCCATTCATTAAATAGGTTTTCCGCTTCCTGTGTTAGACCCTGTGCACCTTTTCCCCTGATCCCCCATGAAAGTACGTAAAGGGATTTTTTATTTACTAATTTCCATATATCATGCAAATTAATATCCTTTGAATCTAATCTAACCTGAACTCCAGTATGAGGAGGAATTGGAGATACAAAAGGTTTAATACTACTATGTTGGACAATTCCTGTCTGTTCTGCAGGTAAAATTTTATTATCAATCCATTTTTCTAATTTGTCTTTCCATATTTTTATAAAATCTTGTCTTTCATTTGACATTATCTTATTCATTACGTGTAGTCCATCAAAAGCAGTCTTACAATAAAACATTCCAGGTTCATAAATATTATTTTCTTTAGCTATCCTGTTAATATAGTTGCTATTGATTGCTGCTCCTCCACATAGTATTGGAATATCTATTTTATTTTCCTTTGTGTATTCAACAAAATAATGCATTTGTTTGGATGTTGAGACTAGAAGTGCTGAAAGACCTACAGCATCTGCATTTACTTCATTAATTTTTTCGATAATAGTTTGAATTGGAACCTGTTTGCCCAAATCATATACTGTGTATCCATTATTTGTAAGGATGGTTTTTACCAGATTTTTTCCAATATCATGTACGTCTCCATAGACAGTACATAATACTATTTTTCCCTTTGATATCCCCTCTTGTTTTATTAAATATTTTTCAAGCTCAGCTACAGCTGCTTTCATACATTCTGCAGATTTTAAAACAAAAGGTAAAATTATTTCTCCTAATCCAAATTTATCTCCAACTTCTTTCATTGCAGGAAGCAAAGTATTATTTAATGTCAGTATAGCTGCCTCATGGACATCTTCTTTTGATTTTGATTTCAGTAAATTTTTATAATCGATTTTATTCATATCCAAATCAAATTTTTCAATTATATTCTCTTTTATGCATTCAATTACATCGTCTTCTATTCCATCTTTTACTCTATTAACAATTCTAAAATAACATTTTTTCTTTGCGTCCCAAGTGGGATCAATTTGGATGGCTGATTTTTTATTACGTGACTGTGAAGACGAATCTTCATTTAAGTTTTCAAAATATGAAATTAGATCTGCCAACGAGTCTTGTTTTTTATTAAAAATTAAATTCTCTGCCAATTCTTTTTGTTTAAGGTCTAACTCTGAGTATGGTATTATATCCTTGGCATTAATAATTACTGTATCTAATCCAGCCTTTATGGCATGATAAAGAAAAACTGAATTTACCACCTTTCTGATTTTTGTTGGCAACCCGAAGCTGACATTACTAAGACCTAGAGTTGTAAAACTCTCAGGAAAAAATTGTTTTACCAATTTAATTCCTTCAATCGTATTTTTTGCAGAATCAAGAAATTCTTTTTCGCCTGTTGCCAGTGTAAATGTAAGAACATCAAAAATAAATTGCCATGGTTCCAATCCATATTTTTTACCTGTTTCAAATAATAATTTGGCAGTTTCTAACTTTTCCTGCGGTGTTTTTGCCATTCCATTCGGTCCTATGCACATCGCAATCGCTGGAACTCCGTACTTTTTCATTAAAGGAGCCAATTGATGAAATCTGAGTCCATCACCTTCTAAATTAATGGAATTTATAATCGGTCTTCCGGGGATCTGTTGTAAAGATCTCTCAATTACCTTAGGGTCTGTTGAGTCTATAACCAAAGGTGCATCAATTTCTAAACTAAGTCTTTTTACCAATTTTGTCATAAATTCTAATTCATCAGATCTTTCTGTAGTTGCGACACATACATCTAAACAATGTGCACCATCTTCTACTTGGATTCTTGCTAGTTGAATCAACCCATCAAAATCATCGTTGAGAACCATGTCTTTTGCTTTTTTTGATCCCTGCGTGTTGAGTCTCTCCCCGATAATTAGAGGAGGGGGTACTTGTACTAAATCAACTGCCTTTAATGCAGAAGAAACTCGAGGGTTTTTTTTCAAAGTCTTTCACTTTATAAATACGATAATCAATAATTATAATTAATATGAATTTATAGGTTGTATGCTTTTTATCGATAGGATTTTTTTAAATTTATTTCAAATTATTTGATTTTTCTTTATAGTCATTTGCGCTCAATAATAATCTCAATTACTGTTTTGATATTTGTCCAGCATTTCTCTAAGATATTGAATGTGTTCTGGATTAGTACCACAACATCCTCCGATTATCCGAACATTACTATATTTTCTAACAAAAGTCTCTAATCTTTCTGCCATCTCCCTAGGAGTCATTTTATAAACTGCGTTTCCACCATCATTAATGGGCATTCCTGCATTTGGTACTACCAATATTGGTAAATCATTTTGTTCGTCTAGCCACCTTACACTTGGCAACATTTCATCTGGACCAGTAGAACAGTTTAATCCGAAGACATCAATACCCATATCACTGACAGTAGTATAAGCTGATTGAACATTAGTACCTAATAGCATTTTTCCATATTGATCTAGAGTCACATTTGCTACTACGGGGACTTTTTTACCAGTTTTTTCCATGGCAGTATGACATCCAACTATTGCTAACTTTACTTCCAAAATATCCTGACTTGTTTCTATCAGCAATACATCTGCTTCTCCTATAATTAGACCCTCAGCTTGCAAAGTAAAAGCCTGTTGTATTTCTTCTAATGGTTTTTTTCCCAAATCTGGGTCGTTGGAACTTGGTAGAAAACCACTTGGTCCCATTGAACCAATAACATATCTCTGTTTTTCATCATGAAATTCATCGCATGCTTCTTTTGCCAATTCTGCTGCTTTCTTGTTAAACTCTACTGTTTGTTCTCCGTACCCATATTCATCCAGTTTTAGTTTATTACCTCCAAATGTATTAGTTTCAATACAGTCTGCTCCGGATTTTAAATAATTCACATGGATTTTTTTTATCCACTGTGGTCGAGTTAACACCAGCCCATCGTTGAATCCTTCCTTATTACCTGGAAAATCACTTGGTAACGGATGTATTTTCTGAATTTCAGTACCCATTGCCCCATCAAACAACAGAATTTTTTTTTGTAAAGCTTCGATGAATGAATATTTCATAATATATTTGCCAAAAATAATGAGATTTGCTTTATTAAATTTATTCTATTTTTAATCAATCTGTTGCTGCTTTTTTTAAATTTGTTTATTATTTGCTAAAGTCTTTGAATATGTTTTTGACGATAATTGATTAAATGCAATTAATATTATAAGTGATACCAATATTGTAGCTGGAATTAGTATTGGCAATATGAAAATTGGCAAAAGTTCGTTAAATGTGTGAATACTTTCAAATGTGTCGTCTTCTATTTCGTAATATATTTTATAAATATTCACAGTCCAGGGAAAGTATAATGTAACCAAAAAAATGGGCATAATGATAAAGAGAACGATATTTCCGTTATGCAGTTTTTTTTTGACGTATTTATTACTGCAGTATCTTTTTTTGTTATAATTTACTATAAAATCACAAACCAAAGCTGGAAGAATGTTTAATATATAAAAAGGTAATAATGAGGTGAAATATTCGTTTGATACGATCGTGCTGGCTATTTGAATTATCATAAAACTTCCAGTTATCGATGAAAAAATAAAACGACTTTCTAAAGTTTTCAGTGCATGCAGAAAAATTCCAATAGTGATGACCGGTGTTATAATAACAGAAGTGATGATTGCCAGAAGTGAATCTGGATTAAAATTAAAGAATTGTCCCTCTGAATATGGTAATGTGAACATAAATGTAATATTTATTGAAACCATCCATAAAACTGCATATGTTATTGTAGATGTAATTTTGAATATTTTTTTTTGTGTTTGTAAAGGATACATTAATTTGTAATGGTTTATTCCAACAAATACACCTATTATTGATATTAACATACCCATTCCGATAATCAGGTGAGGAGGACTTAATAATCCATCAAAGCCAAAATTGCTGTGCCACCAACTATCAAAGAACCCTGATGATATTTCAAAAAGACTTCCTATAATTGATAATTTCAAGCCAGATGGAATATTTTTAAATTTTAAAGAAAATATCTGATTGTTATTTATTTTTAAACTGGCTGCTTGGTCTTTGTACCAAAAGTATATTCCAAGAATGTTTAGAATAATAACAAGTAAAACGCCTGAATACAATACAATATGTGGAGGTGTGAGAAAGCTGTCAATATCATTTACTCCATGCCATATGATGTCCCAATTTGTCCCACCAATCTGTAAAGCTATCCCAAGTGAAATCGTAAAATAGATGATAATAAAAAAATCAGATAGGCGAGAAACTTTATTCATGTCTTATCTTTTTAAATGTTGACATTTAATATAAAGAATACTTTATTTCAATATTTAATTGTCTGCACGCATCTTTGTTTTTTCTTTTTATTTTGATAATCAAATTAGAGATGTTTGATTGGATATATTATTTGCCATAATTCCAAGTCGAGAAATATTTTGGCGATATCTCAATAAGTACAGACTCTCCTTTTCTTACATTTTCTAAAAGGACAGAAGCCATGGGATGGTCAAGATTTCCAAGATATTTTATCATTATCTTTTCTGCTATAAAATAATTAAAATCAACATCTGTAGAAATCTTAGTTTTCCCTTTACCTCTGACTCCCCTATACGGAGGAGTACTGTCATCAATGCAGAAATATATCAAATTTTTTTGATTTAAATTTTGAATTTTCTTTGAACTTTTTGCAGTTTCTACATAAATCATGTTTTTCTGATTGTCATAATAAAACCATGCCGGATGGATATTTGGTTCACTCTTATCATCTAATGTACCCAAGTATATGTTTCTAACATCTGAAATCAAAAATCTCTGAGTCTCCTCTAATGTCATTTGCTGACCAAAACCAGGACTCGCGTTAAAAATTTTC
>QCWD01000044.1 GCA_013114725.1 Nitrososphaeraceae archaeon
AATAAATGAGACAGTTTCATCTTTGTTAATTGTTAGATCAACTTTAGATCCAGAATTATCAATTTGTTTCCATTCGTATTTAAGACTATTATTTGGATCGGGATCAAAACTCTGTCTTCCATCTAGAAATACCTGCTCGCCTATATGTACAGGATTTGGATCTGCAGTTGCTACTGCAACAGGCGGAGTATTCTTGTCTTGACAGTTAGGATACTGTTCATTTATGTCAACGACATTATTTTGTTCTAAGGGAAATACTTGTCCAAATTGTTGTGGTAATTCTAGACAATTATCTGGAATACATTGTCCATTTTCATCAAGATGTTCACCGTCTGGACATGTTGGTGAGGGATTATCTGATACACATCGTCCATTTTCATCTTTATGTTCTCTAGGAGCACAGTCTGTACGACATTCTTCATTGTCTGGATTACATGATGGAGATGGAAGTGGCGTTAAAGTATCTGTAGGCAGGGAAAGTGGGAGAAATGGACTTGGAACTTCATTTTTAGAGCAGCTAGACGAATCGAGAGAACACGGAATAAACCTTACTCCAATCGTATTACCACTTCCAGTTAAGACTTGGTAAGTTGGAACATTAACCTTAGAACTAGCAAAATCACAACTATTTTGATTTGCAGAATGGATACCACCAATAGAACTACAATAGTCCCACGGTAAACTATATCCTGTAGCTTTCTCTAATACCTTATAAGTATTCATTCCATAAATCTCACACCTAATATAGTTACTAGATAATTTAAATTCCTGAGTAAGTGGATCTTTTATAAAATTTTGATTGGTAATACAATATTGTTTTAGAATACCATCTTTACCATCTTCATAACAATTAACACCATCATCTGTACTACCCGCAGTTTCTCCCCAATTTTCATTGTGAGTGGTAGAGCAAACAAAAGCTGATGATGTTTGACCAAAAACTAGATCAATATTTGTAAACATAAAAACTAATGAACTGGTTAAAATCAACATCAAATAAAATACTGATAAAATTATTTTTCCATTCAATGCAAATTTACCCAAAATGATATATTTATGTGTTAATTATACTTGTTATGTTATAATTAAATGACATACACAATATGGAAATAATCTTAACTTGGTATATTTCTTAAAAGAAATATCAAGATGATCTCTTTACCAAGGCTTGAAGTTTATACTATACTAATACATAAATATTATGGTGCAGGCACTCTTTCCCATAATTGATTGTCATTGTTAGTTGGTTTTTGTGGATACATATTTACCCCAGCACCAGCACTTGCATTTTCTCCTGCGATATCAAGGACCATACCGTTTAGTTTACTTTTAATAAATCCGTCACTGGTGAAACTCCATAATTGATTGTCATTGTTAGTTGGTTTTTGTGGATACATATTTACCCCAGCACCAGCACTTGCATTTTCTCCTGCGATATCAAGGACCATACCGTTTAGTTTACTTTTAATAAAAAAATATGACTCACCATAGACATGTGTTATTTGTATTGAAAAAGATGTTTCGATTGTCAGATATAAAAATAAAACTGACAAAGTTATCAGAAAGATATAGATATTGTCATCCTTATTCATAAATCCATTATAAATTTTACATATATATAAAATTAATGAATTGAAATATAGTAATACATTGACATTTTATTGATTCTATTTAAATATAAAATAATGTAACTATTTAATTTGTTATTATTAGTTAGTTATATACTATAAAAGTATAATAAATATTCTTATAAAAAAGTACATATAAATATTAAATTTTTTTCAACATTAAATTTAAATAAAGATTATGATCAATGATTAAGTTAATAATTTTTAATCTTACATGTGATAAATTAATAATAAACTAATTTGTGATAAAAACTTTTAGATTTTAATTTTTTATTTTATAGAACAACGTACAAAATCAAATCTTTCTAATATCTAGTCTTAATAAAACCAATTCCATTTTTTTGGTCAAATTTGTACTACAAACCACCTGCAACAATATATACAAACATAATGGTATTGGTAATAAGTGAAAAATATTAATGTTGTAATGGAGTAAATAAGATGAGATCACCTCATAACTTATATTCTGATCTTCAAAAACATGCATAACACATTACTGGTACTTCGTAAACTCAATCCCAAAAAATATAGATACGAGACTAAATTACAATAACAGTGGACGTTCTATTTCATTCAAATATAATTTGCATAAATTAGAATAGAACATTCAAAGCTATAGGACTAAGTTAAATAAACAAAGATTGTAATTCTATCCATCTTTTATTTTCTTTTCATTTTCCTGTAAAATTATATGACCAATATCCGGTATCACTTCAGAATAATGGACGTGTTGACAATTATTCGTTTTGCATAAAAGACAAACCAAATGATATTCTTCCTGTACCATTACCTCAGCAGTTTTTTCTTCTTTATCTGAATAATCTTTGATATATAATGAATGCTTGCCAATACCATCCAATTGTAGATGTGGAAATCCTTTTTCTAAAAACGAATATTTGTTTATCGCGGCACTCAGTAAATCATTTACAAATTTTCTTATACTGATATTTCTTTTTAATGACATTTTTGAAATTTCTTCATATGCTGATCGATAGATGTCAACTGGAACAATCTCTCTTACTTTTTTTTGCATCTAAAAACATTTTATTTTCTAACAACTTTTAAATTTTAACATTTTTTATATTCTTTATTTTTACCATGATTTAAATAATCTTAAAATAATTGGTAGATGCATGCATAAGGCATGTATTAAACACCTATCGGAGACGAGATCATGAAAGCTGCAATATTTCGTGAGCACAGTAATGATCCAACAGAGGTAGTAAAAATCGAAGAAACAGATATTCCTAAAATTAATCAAAACGAGGTACTAATAAAAGTAGAAGCCTCCGCATACAACTATAATGACCTGTGGGCAATATGGGGCAGACCTATAAAAATTCCCATGCCTCATATTTCTGGTACCGATATATCAGGAACCGTTGTAGAAGTAGGAGATACAGTAACCTCTTTAAAAGCAGGCGATAGGGTCGTATCACATGGTAACCTCAGTTGCAGGATTTGTAATATGTGTTCATCTGGGAGAGAATATGATTGTGAAAAAAGAATGGTTTGGGGATTTCAAACTGGTCCATTGTGGGGAGGATATTGTCAATATACGCATCTACCGGAATATAATGTAATAAAAATTGATGATAATGTTTCATTTAATGATGCTGCGGCAATATCCATGGTAGGAATGACCTCATGGCATATGTTGGTTAACAGGGCAAAAATTAAGCCAGGACAAATGGTTTTGATAATGGGAGGTACAAGTGGTATGGGTATGATAGGTATCCAAATAGCCAAATTGTATAATTGCGATGTGATCGCAACTGCAGGAAACCCAGGAAAAATGGAAAAATGTTTGGATCTAGGTGCAGATATTGTAGTTAATCATAGAGAATCTGACTGGTATAAGAAAGTCCGTGAATTGACTAACAAACAGGGTGTGGATGTTGTTTTTGAACATATTGGAAAATCAGTTTTTCAAAAGGCAGTATCACTACTGAAAATTGGAGGAACTTTAGTATCAACAGGTGCAACCACAGGTTATGACTCTGAGATAGATTTAAGATATCTTTTTTTTAGAGGAATAAATTTACTTGGTGCAACCCAGGGTCCAAAGGATGCGTTAGAAGAAGTAATTTACTGGACATCAAAAGGAAGACTCAAACCTTTGATAAATACTGTGTTACCATTTAGTGAAATGGTTAACGGTCATGTAATGATGGCCAATGGTGATCTTATGGGAAAAATAGTTACAACTCCGCAAAAATTGTAGCAAATTATGATTAATGGATTGTCTCTATATTACCTAGGTTTGATTCTCTGAAACACCAGTAAAGCATTATTTATCTTGTCAGAAGAACATAGGATCTGTGGGTTTGTCTGGAGTTAGACACAGAAGTTTGATCTGATAATGTTTACAGGAAAAAAAGAGTATCTGCATTTATCAGCTACGAAACAGTAATCTAAATATGATGGAGCCATTACCTTCTGTGGATTACCACTGAACCAGTACACCGTTCTATCTTGGAAATTCACATTTCTGAACGTAGAAATATATTCATAACAGGGATATTCCTGGAATCTCAAAAGCAAATATGGTAAATATTCTTTCTACTCTGGTGACATATGATATCCAAAGGCAGACACTATGTTGTGATTGAAATATTATCTCCCTTCACCGTATGAAAAACTTTTGATAAGATATTGAGAGTAAATTTTTGATAAATGTTTAAGTACAGAATTGAGAATTTCGATGATTACTATCTCTATACTGGTAAAGGAAATTGTGATCTGAAACACACCTATAATTGGATATAATTTTTAATATCGATGTACAACGATTTTCGAAATAATAAATTCAAAATAGAATTAGGAGGTGAAGTAACCTTAACTAAGAGACATAATAAGATTCAAATATACGACAAGTTAATGTTATATTATATGTATAGTATGCTCTGATTTGAGAATCGCTTTCGGTATAACTCCTATAAAACCCACACTTTCCTGTGAATTATTTCATCTTTTTATAATTAAAACATAAATTTATAATTACTTTGACTATAAAGAAAATTGATCATTATCCAAATAACATGGTTTTTGAAATAAATTAAGATATATGAAAATTACAAAAATTCAGGTCAAATTTATAGCACAAACCACTGGCCCTGATGTATAAGAATTATGGATCAATAAGTTGGTAACCAATAGTAGCCGAGTTGAATTTAAGTTCTAAATGATAACAATAGGATATCTATGACTTACCACTTGCGCTAAATTAATGACGCGATTATAACATCATTTTCATTTCAAAGAACTGCGAAGACTCAAAAAAATAAGATTTTATACCATCTTTTAATCAAAATTAAAATATATTTTTTATGCATCAGGGAAAGATGACAATTTCATGTACATCTCATTTGTCAATAGATGTGATTTTGTGGATAGTCTTGTAATGTTAGTGTTATAGCGTTAATAAATACACATGTTTTGGAATCGCCATTTGATATATTACGAGCAGTTTCCAGTCTAAGTAGTTTCTATATTTATATCAAATGTAGCTCCCTCGAAAATTGCCGAACTTGGAATAGTGTCTTTTCTTATAGAACTGATTTTGGCATCACGCATCATTCACTTGTGAATGAATCATCTTTGATTCGATTGTATTCAGTTTAGTCAGAACAGTGTTTAGAGTCTGTATGATTTGAGATTGTTTTGATGTAATGATATCGCCTGGTTCCTGTTTGTTTGTACTACTACGGTTTCTATTCTCATTTGGACAAATATGTCGTTCTTGGGTGTCCTATTCTAGAAAATGCTTATTGTTCTATCCTGATAGATATTTCTAATAGATATTTTTGCCACAGTTGTTATTACATTTTTCAACATAGATTGTATTATTAGTATTGGATACCTTATTTTGTTCAATATTGTAAGAAGTGAATTCCAAATATCTCGCATACTTGATATAAAACCAGGTCCTACCAAAAAATCGAAAATCTTTATTGTTCTGATCTATGAGACATTTAGGCAAGTTGACTATGTAGTGGTCCAATATTTACAGATTTGTTTGTGGAATCTTAAATTATAGTATACAAGTACGTCACATTATGATTTACCTTTTCCATAAAAATCTAAACTAAATTTTTAACCACTTAACTTTAGTGGAATTTAAACATAGTATCATAATATTACTAGGCAAAAGGTTGAATATATATACCATACAATAATTCCGAAAGTACGATAATATTGTTATATTAAAACTAAATTGTGAACGTAGCTTGTTTTTTATACTCGCATGCTCCAGATAAAATATGGTCGTTGAACCAAGGATTTTTATTATTCAAGAAAATCCTGATGCAAACACCGTTCTAAACGGTATTTTATGGTTGAAGGGCTGTGAACCACATAAATTCACCGAAGGTAACGAAGCATTGAATGAAATAAAAAAATTCGACGGGAAAGTTGATGCGGTAGTTATTAGTGGAAAGATAGCAGCTGATAGAAATTTAATGTTAGTTGTGAATATCAAGAAAATTAATTACAACATAAATGTACTAGTAATCGGTGATGATGAGTCTGATAAAATTAGACTAATGGGTTATGGTACTGACGAATTTACACTGCGGCCTATGAGTCCTGAGAATGTAGCTGATAAAGTTCTCATGTTAATATCACGAGAAAAGGTAAAAGAGAATAGATAAAATATTTAACAACAATTCTCGGTCTTGAACATATTATAATTGGTTATTTTAATATTCTACAAAAATTTACTATATTTGCTTTTATTGTTTTTCCAATTAGCAATTTAATATCCCAGTTAGGATTTTAATTCCAAATATTCAACATCCAATAAATTAATAACTCTATCTAATAAAATAATTCACAAAATTCGCTTGACATATATAAATCAGAACTTAATTTTTAAAATAATTTAGTTATATGACTAAAAATGTGGATAATAAAATTGGTTTGTTGAAGTTTTTGATTTGACTTTATCGTATTATCTATTTCCTTTATTATAGGACGACTAAATTCCTTTTTAACTCCATCTAATAAAATGTTGAGTACAAAGCCTATTAAAAATAAAACTACAATTGCAATAAATATGACCAAGATAACAGTTATCAATAAAATTCGCTTTTTACTTTAAAAAATCCGCGGCATTTGAATTTTTACCTTCTAAATGTATCTTTTTTTTCATTTGTGTGTTATTGTTTTGTATCGCAGCCCGATTGATATTTTTCTTCATACTATATTCTCATCAATATATTAATCCAACATTTTATTTATAGGTTATATTTTTTTGACTTTTTCAATTTATCTTCGAGACTATTATTTTTATTGAATTATCATCCTACCATATTAACAAATGAAATAAAATTCCTTTTTATCTACTTTTTATTTTTTGTTCCATTAAATACAAAAATAATTATTATTCTCTTTGTAATTTTTTAATATGCTATCAAAGTTCTTGCGTTTTAATACAATAACTATTATGATAATTTTGGCCACTGTATTTTTAGTAGGTATATCGATTTTTTCATATTTCTTTTTTATACAATTTGCCAATAATTTACGAGATGTAGCTATTCAAAATATTCAAGAAAATACTAAATCAAATCTGTTCTTCCTTCCTTTCGTAATATCTGATAAACTGAATCAAATTATTACCAATCTCAGAATATTAAGTAATATGGAATATGCGCTTATCAATACAACTAAATCAGTAAATCTATTGAATCTTGCACAAGAATCTTCACAAAATTTTACTTTAATGTTTGGATTGTACAATGGAGACCAAGTCATCAAATCGTCTTCATTTAAAAATCCAGAAATGATTAATAAAATTTCAAATACAATATCTCAAATTTTTAGTACAGAAAAATTAAAAAAACTTGCATTTTCTCATAAATCGTTTTACTCTCCTAGTCTGTCTTCAATATTTTTTTTCCATCCCTTTTTAATAAAAGAAGAATCAGATAATCTTGTCAAAAAATCGCTCTATCAAAACAATACATTATCCGCAAATTCAGAACAAAAAATTGATATGGGTCAAAAAACAGGAATTTTATTTGTAGTCGTAAATTCTTCCCAAATAGGTCAATCTATTCAAAATTTGGTAAAAAACGAGTCTCATATTTCACTCATTGATAATAATGGTACTATCTTGTATTCTTCTGATAATGTACTTAAAAATATTTTTAAAAATGATGAAAAAAATAAGTATATCGAAAATAACTTTGATGAAGAAAATCAACGCATTATAAACAACCTAAAAAATAGTATAATATCTGGTAAAACACAATCTCTATTTTTAAGTGATATACAAAATAAATTGTTTACTTTAACTTATGCTACATTGAATATTGATGATGTTTACAAATTCAATTTTCTAATCAATACTCCATATAATATTGATGATATGGAAAAAACGATTTCCCAACGTCAGACCATCATAATTAGTACTTTAATTATTACAGGAATTGTAATTTTTGTTCTCATAACTATAATCAGCATATTAAATTTTAATCTAAAAAGAAAAGTCGAAGAAAGAACAAGGGATTTAAAAATTTCAGAAGAATTCCAAAAGGAATTAAACAAAAAATTGGTTCAAAATAATCAATTGCAAAAAGAGTTCATAAATATAGCTGCACACGAATTGCGGACTCCTACGCAATCCATTATAGGGTATATTGAGATGATGAAAAATTTTCCAGAAAATTATCAAAAGTACATTGGTCCACTAGAAAGAAATTCAGATAGACTATATAGGTTGACTCAAGATATATTGGATGTTGCAAGGATAGAAAGTAATACGCTGAAGATAGAAAAAGAGAAATTTGATCTAGTTCAATTGGTTGAAGATACAGTATCTGATTTTTCTGATAGGAATAAAAATACTAGAAAAAATATCTTTAAGATAACAAACAATAGTACGAGAGAAGATAAATCGATATTTGTAAATGCAGACAAGAGAAGAATAGAACAAGTTGTTTACAATTTAATCAGTAATGCTGACAAATTCACCAATAATGATACAATATTCATTAATCTGTCTACTACTACTGGAAATTACAAAATGATAAATAAAGTTACAAAAGATGCAGATAAAACTCAACAGGATGACACACAATACGCGTTTTTCACTATAAAAGATAGTGGTGGTGGAATAGATAACGAAATACTGCCAAGATTATTTGAAAAATTTGCTAGTCGGTCAGAAGTGGGAACAGGATTGGGTTTATACATATCAAAGAATATCATTGAGGCTCACAAAGGGAAGATTTGGGGAAAAAATAATAATACAGATATTAAAAAACAAAATTTGATCGAAAAAAAAGGAGCGGAATTTGGTTTTATGATACCCAGTTCCTAATTATGTGTTTTCAAAAATACAATAATATAAATAAACTACGTATAATTTTAAAGTTAAACTATTATTTACAGCATTATTTTTAAAATATCCTGATAAAGTTGCAACCATTTGTATTCATTTGTAATCCTTTTTAATATTTTGTATTCTTAGTACACCTGATATTTAATAATTATAGTTTTATTTACTTCTAAAGAATATGAAAACATTTTTACAGTATGAGCCTCTAAGTGGATGTAAGGTTTGTAAAAAAGACGATGTAATATTAGATGTAGATAATGGAGAACGTATTTGCAATAATTGTGGATCGGTATTGGAAGAAAAAATGGAGTTTGATGAATTTGGATCTTCGACAACCAGGCCAATATCAAAAAATCCTTTTGGTACTTTTTCTTCATTAGCACAACCCGACAGGGGATTGACAACCACAATTTCTATGACCAACACCGATGTATATGGCACAGCATTCACGTCTCGTCAATCTACTACGATACGCCGTATAAGAAACTTGGACAAAATATCAAAAAACCACAGAAACCAATATAGAAATCTAAAAAATGCTTTTACAATTTTGATTAGAATCAAAGACAAATTACTATTAAGTGAAAGTATAGTTGAAAAGGCTGCTTATTATTATAGAAAGGTCCTTGAAAAAGGGATAATAAAAGGGCGGTCCATTAAAGAATTTGTAGTAGCATCTGTTTATGTATCATGTAGGGAGTCACACATCCCACGTACGTTAGATGAAATCTCCAATGCAGTGAATGCTAATAAAATATTTGCAGGAAAGTGTTACAGACTTTTATTAAGAAAACTTTCATTACCATTACCGCCTGTGAATCTAAATATCCATCTAACTAAAATTGCAAATAAAGCAGGAGTTGGTAAAAAAACACTATTGAGATCATTAGAAATGATGAGAATAATCAAAGACAACCCAATTTCTTGTGGTAAAGACCCAGTTGCACTATCTATCGGAGTATTATATGCTGCGTGCCTAGAAATGAAAGAAGATATTAGCCAATCTCAAATTGCAAAAGCAGGTGGTATGAGTATACTTACATTAAGAAAAAGAGTCATGGATATAAATCAAGTTTTTAGTTCATAACTTATTTTACCAATAAAATCTTATTTTTTAAAATACAACCAACATATCTTATATCTAATGATTGTCAAATAACACCGTATCGACAGTTAAATGAAATTTTCGTCTATTAAATTTCATATTACTAGTAATAAATTTAATTATTTAAATACACATATTTATCTTAACGTTCAAATAGATATAAATGTAAATAATTTACCTAAATTTTATTATAATTAAAATTTGTAATTATCAAAAAATATTTTTAAATGCCATCTTATTTTTCATAATATCGCAAAATTATATTTAGCTAGTCTCAATCATTTAAATTCTCCTCTTGTCCCAAATGCAGTTGCTATATCCTTATATTAATTTTTTAAAGATCCAACTAACTTATATGATATCTTCTTATCTATTCGGCTCTGTAGAAACCATCATAGCTAACAACATATTACAATAGATTGTTGAGTTATAAATAAAAACAGTCCAGATATGTTAAACTTGCAGAGCAATTGTTACGAATTTTAAGACACTGCAGAGTACCACTGTATCTGCGCAGAAAGAGCAACCACATCTATACCTTTTGGCAGCATATCGTCATTGTTACCATAGGACAGGATGAAGGGAAAAGTTAGCAAAGATTTACAGAATGGCCAGTTGAAGTATACTATCTGAGGTTGTTTTTGCAACTATCAACAATACCACACTATACTACACTGCAGAAATTTGCATGCAATATAAGTACCTACGTGTTGGAAAGGATAATTTCATCATTCATACTCTTTGCCATTACGCATACTAGACATATATTTGCCTGTATA
>QCWD01000045.1 GCA_013114725.1 Nitrososphaeraceae archaeon
ACTATTTTTGTCATCAATCGCATCAAGTGAGTTATTGTATTTCCTGATTCTTCCAAAATAGAATGGTTTTTTTACTTCAAAACAGAGGTCATTTTCTTTACACTTTGAAATGTCTTCATCATTAAGAATAGCCATACTAAGTGTTTTGTTAAAAATATATGACTGATATGCATGAATAAACAACCTCCGAATTGTTATAGGAATTGACCGAATAGTGTCAACAGGTTGCAATCCCTTTGTAATTGATTTAACTATAGCATATTCAATATCCATTCCTTTTGGAAATTTTTGTAATAGAGTTGGATAGTTTATTGGGTCCTTTAATTTATTACGTATTTCTTTACTCATTTTAGTATCATATTCTGAAGTGTAGGTTAATAGATATTCGATTGCTTTTTTAAAATTTTTTTTTACTATTTCCCTTCCTACCAAATGAGTAACCAGTCTTTCACTACCGAACCGTTGTAAACCATAGAAATTACCGATACTGTTTTTTTCTGAGATAAAAGATTCTGTCAAATTAGTTAGATTGTTAGTAGATATATCTTCAATTCGTATTTCAAATTTATTGCCAAGAAGAAGCGACTTGTCTAACGGTTTTCTCAAAAATCCTATTAGGGTTAAAATTGTATTTTTGGTTTGCAATTTTTCAGGTAAATTTTTTTTTGTCTGTATTGAATAAGCATATTGTTTAGTTTTAGCTTTAGCATCTTTAATGCCAAGTATTTTTAAATGTAAATCATAATATTTTTGAATTTCAAATAGTGCATGATTTGAGTCGGTATTTGATTTTTCTAGGATGAATAATGGGAATTTATAAAAATCTGTTTTAATAAATGATATGTCTATATTTGATTCGTTAATGATTTCCTCGACTTTAAAATCTTCTAATTTAGATTTTATCGTTCCTCCAATACCATAGCTTTTTGTACAATAACACGCAATTCCGGCTAATTTATCTATTTTAGGAACTGTACTAGAAGTATACAAATAATACTACAAATTATTTATCGACTATATATTGTTTAGATAATTTCTGAAATTATCATATATGCACTATAATACGATGTGTTCTACAAATTTACTAACTTACAATATAAAGAAAGATTGGATATTTTGTAAAATAAAAATATTTTATTATTGAATAGAAATATTTCCTGTTTTTTCTAATGGAATTTTCAAGGTAACAACTCCGTTCACATAGGTGGCAGAAAAGACAGGTTGTTCATCTTTAACATCAAAGGGGAGTTGTATTTTCTTATCAATTTTAGTTGGACGTTGACGGAAATATATTGTTCCTAATGTATCTTTATTATCACGCACTGCAGATATTGATAAAATATTTTTTGAAATATTCAAATGAATATCCTTTTTTTCAAAGCCAGCTAAATCAATACTAACTATAAGATGATCTGAATCTTCGATTATATCCACTGGTGGCATTACAAATTCAAAAAAATCTTTAGCATGATTATTTATTTCCTTTAAAACCTCCTTGCCTATATACTGTCCTATTCGCATAGGATAAATAATAAGATATTTAAAATATAAATCCTTATTTGTTTTTTATTTATATATTTATCAATCAGACGTATTTAATCCATTATTCGGCAGATAAATCCCAATAATTTGCTTCTTTAAATTCCTGCTTTGGTTTACCAAGCGATTTCCAATCTTTAAACGATTTTGAATATAACCTTACGTTGTTAAATCCTGCCAATTTGAATGCATAATATGCTAATCCAGACAGTGTACCCACGCTACCACAATAAGTTATTATTTCTGAATCTGGAGAAATACCTCTATTTTCCATAAAACGTTTCAATTCTTTTCCTTCACGCAAAATTGAAGTATCAGTACCTAACATAGTATAAGGAATATTTTTAGCAGTTGGGATATGCTCTGTTAAAAAATTTAAACGTTCTCTTGAATCAATTATTATTTTATTATTTAATGGATTTGTAATTGATATATCTGGAGATTTTGATTGTACGGTATTGGAATTAACATGTAAATCAATTTCAACGTTATTTTGTAAATCTTGTTTTGGCAAAATAGATATATTTTCAACATAAGATGCATCAGCATGAATATTATTGTTAAGACTAATAGAATGTTTTGTTGCTGAAAATTTATTGATTTTTCTTTCAACTTCTAATCCAATAGATTTCCATTTACTAAATGTGACTTCAAGTAAAGCAGTATTAGTATGACCGACGTATTGGAAGGTCCAAGCTACTCTAGCTGCAAGAGCTCCAAAAGTATCATCATAGATAACAACTGGCATCAAATTGGAAATGCCAAGATTTTGTAGAATCTTTATTATTCCTTCTGGTGTATCATTTGCCAGCACAGTTGCTAAAGGTAAAGATACTGCAGTTGGAATATGTCCTTTTTTGTAATCATCATGTCTACGAACGTCAACGACTCTAACAGATTTTTTTCTGATTAATGTTCTTAATGTATCGACATCGCAGGTTATGGATAATTGATGAAATTTTGTTTTATTGTTATTTGATTTTTTAACATCTGTTTTTCTTGTGGTAGTGGTTCTGGCCTTCACTGTCTTGGTTTTTTTTGTATTTTTGACAATGTTTTTAGTAGACGAATTTATAGTTTTATTTATACTTTTTTGTTTCTTCAAATTATAACTTTTCTCCTTCGGTTTAAAGTTTATAGTTCGACAGGGTCGACCCTTATTAGTTTCTTTTCTAGATGTATTGAATATATGTAATTCAAGCTGCACATTCTCCTCTTGCAGTTTTTGCAGTGAATTTTGTATCATTTCCATAATCTTGATAGGAATCTGGAGATTCTTCTATAGTTGCAAGTTGGATTACAGGGATCAATAGATTTTTTATGTCATCTAAATTTTTAATTTTCCCATTACCAATCCCCTTTGAAATATCAGATATCCAATTCTCTAAATTATTAAATGGCAACTTTGGATCTTGCTCGATGTTTTGAATTTCATGTTTTTCTTGTTTGTAAAGCTCAATAATCTTTAGTACTACATCAATGACTTTTTTAGCCGGGACTCGAATTAGAGTTTTACCCAATTCGCCCTTTTCATCAGAATTTCCTCCCAATAACATGGTATAAACTGGAGCCATAGAAGTTCCAATTCGTGATGCACCTCCGAAGAAACCTATTGTAGCTATTTCATGTTGTCCGCAGGAATTTGGACATCCGCTTATTTTGATTGTAGAGCTCTTTAAATCTTCATCTGTATCATATCTCAACTCAAGTAATTTTTTTTGTATTTCCTTTGCTAACCTATGGGAATTTGTTATTGCCAAATTACATGACGTAGTTCCAGAACAACCTACTGGAGAAGCAATAGACAGTGCACCTGGATTTGCTAATCCAATAGTAGTCAATTTCTGATATAGATTGAACAGGTCTTTCCCTTCTACATATCTAATGGCAATATTCTGTTGAGGAGTATTTCTTGCGGTATGTTCCTGTGAAAAGTCGCGAATAATGTTTGCCAAAAATCTAAGCTGATTTGAGGTTATATCCCCTGCTCCAAGAGTTATAAAGATAGTATAATAACCCAATTGTTTCTGTGAAACAACATTGGTGTTAAACCATCTTTTAAAACCTTGATGCTTGGATTCAGTAGTATTATTACCATCATCATTCAATACAGGTAACTTTAATTTTTTTTCCGATATCGGTGAAATTTTGATTGATGACAATAAGGATGATTCATTTTCCTTCCTATATTCATATTGAATTCTTGTTAACTCAGAAGTAGTTACAGCAACTACTGTACGTTCCTTGATAACCATCTTTTGAAATTTCTCCCATCCAGTTTCATGAACTAGGTATCTCATTCTATTTCTAGCAAGATTTTCTCTGTTTCCAAACCGATCAAAAAGCCTTATTGTTGCCATACAAGTAGCTAAAAGTTTATCTTCTGGAGTAAAATCTTCAAGTAGATGACCTATAAATGATGCAGCACCTAAACCACCACCAAGATATATCCTGAATCCTCTATTTCCATCTTCTTTGATGACTGGAATCAGACCAATATCGGCAATGCTTGCCAGTCCATGTTTTGAACAACATGCAAAATTTATTTTGAACTTTCTTGGAAGATTCTGACACATTGGATTCCTTAGAAAGAATCTTGCAATAGCTTTAGCGTATGGAGAAACATCATAGCTTTCATCTGTACAAACACCAGCAAAATGACTGCACATTACATTTCTAACAGTATTACCACAAGACTCACGTGATGTTAACCCAACTTCAACAAGTCCTCTCATTACTTCACTTACATCTTCTAGTTGAACCCAATGCAGTTGAATATTTTGTCTGGTAGAAACATGAGCCGACCCTATAGAGAAAGCTTCTGATAGGTTGGCTATCTTTTCTAATTGTTCAGGATTTATTTCACCACCCGGTATCTTGATTCGTATCATACTATATTCAGTATTCAATCTAGAACCATACGCACCATGTTGCAGTCTATATCTACGAAAATCGTCGTCAGATATTTTACCTTGTCGATAAAGCTTTACTTTATTAGCAAAATTCTTTGTCTCAATTTCCATACCCCATTTTGGGTTATGAGATTTGGTTATTTGGGAACTGTTTCTCTTTACAAGTACATTTTTGTGAATACTATAATTTTTTTTGATTATTTTTTTCAAAAGTATTACTCTGTTATATTTTTAAAACTTATATTTTTTGTGGAACGATGAAATGAATGTAAATATAATCTACAGACTTGGCAAGATTGAGCTAGAAAATACCGGTTACAAAAAGGCAAAAATTTGAGAATTCGTTTGCTAATTTAGTTCCTTGACCTTTTTTCCATGTTTAGTAGGTATAATTTTTAATCGTCCATTAAACGAATGAATAAATTGACTTCCCAAAAAAAGTCTATCCAATAGTATTGCCAATGATGCTATTTCTGAGTGTGGTTGATTACCTATAGCTATGTTATAATCAGCCAAATCATAAATTTCTCTTGGAACTTTTTCTGCACCCACCACAACTAGAATATCTGGTTTATGGTTATTCTGAATTATTTCAGAAAAATTAACATCAACGATGTTTATACCATACATCGTTAAGTGAATTATACATGAATTCGTATTTTTATATTTTTTAATTATATGTTTCCAATTACTTATTATTTCAATCTTGAAATTTGATGATCCCTGTCCCCATCTCTCATTTACATCTTTAATGGTTTTGAGTATAGAATCATCCACCTCTGTCATGTATATTTTATCGCACCCAAAAGCCCTTGAAACTAATGCTGCATGAGTCGTTATCCTATCATCTCGTACGTATCTATGTCCCAAACGTAGAACTGAAACATTCATTATAATTTAATCCCAGTTTTATTTTCTCTATTATGTTGTTTTTGAATCAAAAGAGAATATTGATTTGGAAAAACAATATCATTGATTAAACTTTTTAATTTTTCCAAATTATATCCTGTTAAAGCAGATACGGGTAAGACATTAATTTGTGAATCAGCAATTTTGAGATTATGAAATTTTTCATACGCATCTTCTATCGTTGTTAAATCTACCTTGTTTAACAAATAGATGACTTTTGTCATGGGTATTAGAAGTTCGTTCATAACTACCATTGAACTTCTCAATTTTTTCTTTATTTCAGATATACTTTGATTGATATCGATAACTAATAAAATAAGATCAGAATAGGTTAATTCAAGTAAGGTGGATTTAAATGCATCAATCATATATGCAGGTAATTTGCTGATAAAGCCAACCGTATCAGATAACAATATTTTTCCGTCTCTCAAGTTAACATTTCGAGTAAATGTAGATAATGTAGTAAACATCCCACCTCCAGTATTTTTTGTTTCTCCGGTAAGTCTATTAAAAAGGGTAGTTTTTCCTGCAGATGTATAACCAACAAATGAAACTATAGGAAATCCGGATTTTGATCTTGATTTTCGGTACATCTTCTTTCTAAGTTCTTCTTTTTTTAGTTTTCTTTGTAGGTGTGTTATTCGTGTTCGTAGGTCCAGTAAAGAAATATCTGCGTCGTATTTGCCTAATCCAAAAAAACCTGGTTGTTCTCTCAATTTGGCTAATCTAACTTTTTCTTTTGTTCTAACCATATCGTATTTCAGTTGAGCAAGTTTTATTTGTATATGAGATTCTGCATTTGTAGCCCGTTTTTCAAAAATTTCCAAAATTAAACGTTCTCTATCAATTACGTGCACGTTACATAATTTTGTGAGATTGTACTGTTGACTTGGTTTTAAAACTTCATCAAAAATTATATTTTTAACATGATTCTTTAAGACAATTTCTTTCACTTCACAGGCCTTGCCACTACCAATACCAAATTTTGATTTTGTTAAATGTTTTTGTTTTACTATATCAATAATAGAATAATCTGCAGATTCAGATAGCGATAAAGCTTCATTGATAGAATCATTATCAGGATAAGTTATGAGAATTGCTTTTTGACTATGCATTAATTGTTATCATCATCTTCATTTAAATTAATATATAGATTGATTGCTAGGATTCGTCCTAATTTTTTTGCTAGTGTTTCATTTGGCTTTAATGTTCCATTTTCAAATTTTTTGATTAAGGTGACTTTTTCATTTAATTGTTTTGCCAGTTGTTCTTGGGTTAAACCTTTTTTCAATCTTGCCTTTTGAATAATTCGGCCAAAATCGTGGTCTAAAACATCAGAATCACTCATTTTAATTTGACTTTTTACATTTTTAATGGTTGATATTTTAGATAAAAGTAGGTTTACTTAAAGTTATATGTTGAGTTTGAGTTGTATTAGGCTTACTTTTTGATTCATATGGTTTTCCTCTTTTTGAACAAGATAAACAAGTGGAAAGCAGTACACCATCGATTAGTACTTTTATTGGAGTTGAAATCTTTGTTCCGCATAATTCACAAAATAAATTTGACGGCATTAAAGAATATAATAAAAGAATAAAATTTAGTCGTTTCTCATAAACAAATCTATTGTTTATAATAATATGTGAAACTTTAGGATTTATTTAGGATGAATTCATGTCGATAGTTTTCTAGTATGAATGCATTATATTTATATATTAAAGCAATATTCACTGCTATGGAATATTAATTGAACAGCCCACACATTCTGTTAACTTGAGATAATTCTCCAATCGCCTAATTTTATACCGAATTTATAACTTCGTGTATCGTTGTACATTGATACAAAGAATATATTGTCACGATTTGTAGTGTTTTATTTTTTTCATATATTATTTCCATGATATTGTTAAAATAAAATATCTACTGTGATGTCTACATCAATAAGTTAGAATCTACAAATAACGGAAAAATTGTTATTCTAAACCGATACCATAAAATAAAATATGGTTTTCTTAACATGTAAATTGGAACCAGTTTTATTAGATCCTAAAGAAAAGATGGTTTATCATTTAAATACAATTTTTGGGATTAAAGATTTAACACCTGACGGTTTTTTTGATAATGTAACTAGCGAATATTCAAGAAGGACTGGAAGAATCAAGAATTTTTTTATTGGTAGTAACTTGTTTGCGACATTGAGAAAAGATGGAGGAATGGCGATAACAATTTTTGCTGCCAAATATCTGTTAAGATATGCTTCTTTTAAACAAAATTGTGTTATTGCATCAGATGAGGCAATCCCATTTGTAAGCAAAGGAAAATCATTATTTTGTAAACATGTGAAATGGTGCGGTTCAAACATTATCATAGGTTCTGATGTTGCAATAATAAACAACGAAAGTGATGTAATAGCAGTAGGAAAATCAATGTGTCATTCAAATTTGATCATGAAACATCAATCAAGCGTAGCAGTTAAAATCAGAGAAGGAATAAAAAGTAGTAAGGAGGAATATAACTAAATGTTTCGTGGCGGAAATCGCGATATGCGTAGAATGTTAGATAAGATGGGTCTAGACATGAAAGAAATGCAAAATGTTGAGGAAGTAGTAATAAAAATGGAGAATAAAGAAATCTTCCTGATAAAACCGCAAGTAATCGAGATGAAAGGCAAAGATAATACTATTTTTCAAATCATCGCTACGGATATTGAGGAAAAGCAAAGAGAGATTCCTTCATTTAAGGAAGAAGACGTCACACTTGTCATGCAACAGGCAAATGTTTCTAAAGAAAGGGCTATTAATGCGCTCATTGAAAGTAATGGTGATTTGGCGCAGGCAATTCTTAGTCTTACAACATAATTAATAATACAAGATATAATAAGTACAATTAGTTATTAATTTGTAAAGAATTATAGTTTATAATGTAAACTTTAAATTATCATGTAATTATTAACGATATGATTTTTGATGTATCAATATTATAATAGTAGATACTTAGTGATAATTTTAATTTCTGTATTAACAGTTGGTTTTTTGCAAATCTTTGCTATTGAAAATAATGAGGGCGGACTAGATTTCAAATTCAAAAACTATGAAAATAAATCTGTAGAATTAGAAATGCTAGCAAAATATTTTGTTGGCAAAATTGACAAAGTTGCAAAAGTAATTGAAGAAACTGGTAATTTATCTCAAGTCAGAGATGTCGAATTTATAGACCATATTAATAGGGCAATCAATGGAATTCCAGAAACATCAGATATAGAAAAGAGAAAAGTAGCTAAAGAAATTCTTTCTAAATATCCTGAATTCACATCGGTTGGATTTATTTTGCCAAATGGAGACGTGTATGCACTTGAACCATTTTCTAGACAGCTAAATCTTACTACAAATAATCTTGGATTCAGAGACTATTTTAAAATTGTAACCAATACTTCAAAAACATATCTAAGTGATGTTATAGTTTCAAAATCTTCTGCGAGAAGTTTGGCTGTAATGGCAACTCCTGTATTGAAGGACAATGTTTTGCAGGGAATATGGTATGGAACAATTGATTTTAATAACTACAATGACATATTGCAATCATTATATCCTGACAGTGAAATAAGAATAATAATATTAGATAAAAAAGGAACAAAGTTAGCAGATTCTAACAAATCAGAGTTGATTTCTATATCAAACAAAACTAATCTCCCACAATTTTCTTTTAATAATTTGACGTCATTTAAAATAGCGTTAGAGGGAAAATCAGGCAAGATTGTAGAAAATGTTGCCAACAAAACTTCCTTGGTTTATTATCAACCATATGATTTATATCAAAACGGCAGAATAATTATGTTGATACAGGAATGCAATAATGAAAAGATTGCAAGTAATACTACAAAGATAGTTAATTGTCCGTCAACAGGATAAAATACTAATTTTTTATTTACGATGATAAAAGTATTACCAAAATACTTGTCTATGAAATAGTATTTTGTCATAACAAATGTTTAAGTTAAATCAATTATTGTTGAAGAATCAATGTTTTTAATTATCTGTCGGAACTTAATTTGAGCCATTAATAATTTTTGGAAGAACGTTCTAGAAATATTTGCTGTCGATTAATTCGACATGACATGTATAAAATTTTAAAAAGGTATAGTCTTGGCTTTTAATATACTTTGAAAGTAGTATAAATATAATGCGGCGATGGTTTTACAATCATTAATTTTTCCCATCACACACATCTTAATTGCTTCATTAATATTTACTATTTTTAGTTCAATATTTTCATCATCGTCATAACCAACTACATTATGTATTTTTTTTAAATTATTTGCAATGAACACGTACATAAGTTCAGTATCATATCCAGGTGCCAAGTACCAGCTGGTAAGTAAAGAAATCTTTCCGTCATATCCCGTTTCTTCAATCAATTCTCTATGGGCTGCCTGTTTTTTTGTTTCTTTTCTTTCTATTTTCCCAGCAGGTATCTCTAATAAAGTTTTTCCAGCAGCATGACGATATTGTTTTACCAAGAGAATTTTATCATCATCTATCAGAGGTATCAAACCCACAGAAGGGGAATGTTCTACTATCACTTTTGATATGGTTTTACCATTTAAAAAAAAATCATCACGACGAATTGAAATTTCTCCATAATGAATTTGTTTTCTGTCTAATATCCTAACTTTCGTCATACTACCATACTTCAATATTTAGAGATAAAAATAAGATATATCTACATATCCAATGTCAGGTAATTTTATATGTTTTAATGAAAATTTATGATCATGGATTTTATTGATGATGAGTGTAACATCATTATACCGAAATCGGTTAGGCCGATTATAGATTCCAGAGAAACTAATTTGGGTAAAAAAAATGGATCAAAAAGACAGTTTAGGTATAATAAACTCCACATCAGAGAATATGAAAATCATTATAGTGTTCACATGGATAAATACAATCCTGAAGAAAATCCACTGGGTCATTTAATATTTGATGCTCCAGAATACATGATTGGTTTGATCATGGGCTCCTATCTTGGGAAAAGATATGGAAATCTGATTTATCAAAAATTAAAAAAAGATAAAAATCCTTATGCAGTAGGATGTGGAATTATTTCAGGAGCCATAATTGGTACATCAAGTTTTTTATCATTATCGCATACAATATCAACTATGAAACCAAAAAACAAAATAGATATGTCATAAGCTTGTCTATTTAGTTAGTGATTGAAATTTGAGTTTAACAAAGGATAAAATAAGTTGAAAGTATCAGGATTAAAAATCAGGAACAAAAAACCATCGATATTTTATTTTATAAAAGTAATATTAAATCTAATACCGATTATAATAAATTTTAAAAAAGATAGGAGAATATGGATTAGACAAGAAGGTAAGAATGTTAATGAAAAAAAATTTAGAAAAAATGCCGAAAAAATGGTTAAGGTATTCATCGGGTTAGGTCCTTCGTATATAAAACTTGGTCAGTGGTTATCGTCAAGAGCTGACCTTTTGCCACAGCCTTATCTAGAAATTTTAGCGAGATTACAGGATGAAGTTCCTGCAGCACCGTTTGAAGAAGTAAAAAAAATAATAGAAAAAGATCTTGGAAAATTGGAAGATGTATTCGAAGACTTTAACACAAATCCTATTTCCGGGGCAAGTCTTGGTCAAGTATATCTTGCAAAATACAACAATAGTCAAGTAGTTGTAAAAGTTTCAAGGCCAAACATTAATCAAATTATTCAAAAGGACATTGAAATCTTGAGAAAAATTCTTCCACTAGCTACTAAATTTATAGATCCAAACCTACGTTTTTCTATTGAAGGAATGTTTTTGCAATTTATAGAAACTATATATGAGGAAATGGATTATACCAAGGAAGCTGATAATTTATTATCAATTAAAAAAAATCTTAGAGATGAAAAAATGGTAGTTATTCCAAGGGTATATTTGGAGAGAACAAGTAGACATATACTTACAATAGAGTATATTCCTGGAATAAAAATAACCGATATTAAATCATTAGAATTAAAAGGAATAGACAGAGAAAAAATAGTTGTACGGATTCATCACTTATTTTTTAAAATGCTTTTAAAAAATAGTATCTTTCATGCTGACCCCCATCCGGGAAATATCAGTATTACCAATGATGGTAAAATAATTTTATATGATTTTGGAATGGTGGGCAGAATCGATAACGAAACAAGAATAAAACTAGTTCGTCTATATCTTAGCTTGATTGAAAAAAATCCTAGAAAAACTGTTGATGTTCTTTTGGAATTGGATACTTTAGAACCTGGTGTAAATAGAAACGTCGTTGAAAGAGCTATAGAATTAAGCATAAGGTCAATGCATGGAAAGGAGGTTGATAAAATGGAAGTAAAATCATTAATGGAATTATCAAATAAAACTCTAAGTAAATTTCCGTTCAAACTTCCTAAAAATCTTGCATTATATATGAGAATGTCTTCAATTTTGGAGGGAATCTATCTACATCATCAAGTAAAATTTCAGTTTGTTAAAGTTCTAAGAAGATTATTAGAACAAGAAGGCCTTGTAAAGGAGGCTCATATTGAAGAGTTAAGAAAGTATGTAAAAAACATATGGAAAAATATTGAGAATTCACAAAACACTGATATTTTACAAATGTATATTGATGACAAAATAAAAAATGATGAAAAAATTATTCGCGCTTATAAAAATATAGGATATTGTATCTTTGCATCAGCCGTATTTATAGGATCGGCGATAAATTTTTCAGCCAATCAAACTATTGCTAGCGTAGGATTAATCTCATCTTTTTTGGTATGTATAATATCTATACTAAAGATAAAATAAATAACATTTAGTTATTTAGTTTAATATTGACAATATTATCTATCTTTATAGTCACATAAAAAATTAAATATAAAATTATTTTTCATCTACTTCATTTTCGGAATGATGTTAATAGAAACACATATTTTATAATGGAATAGGTATTAAAATGTGGTTTTTGAAAATATTACTAATTTTTTATCCTATGATACTGATTTATCATTACCCTCAGATTTCTTTATTCAAGATTTTGCTATAATTATGATCGTTGCTGCAATCATGTTAGTAATTACATTTAAACTAAAACAACCTATGGTTATTGGATATTTAGCTGCTGGAATGATAATTGGGCCATATACCCCACCGTTTTCACTTATACATGATATAAAGACATTAAATATTTTTACAGAATTAGGAATAATTATGCTTCTTTTTGTTATAGGAATTGAATTTCCAATTGCTAAATTGAGATCTGTTGGCAAAATTACTATTGTTATCGCCGTTATAGAATCAATTGGAACTATGTTGATAACAATTATTGTTGCACAAAATTTGGGATTTAATTTATCGGATTCGCTGTTTTTAGGACTTGCAATGTCTATAACAAGTACGGTAGTGACAATGAAAGTTTTAGAAGATCTGGGGATAATCAGGGAGAGATCTTCTGTTTTAATTTTAGGAATATTGATAATTGAAGATATCATAGCAGTTAGTGTTTTAGCAATATTACAATCAACTTTATCGGCAACTGGAAGTGAAGATGCAATATTTACTCAGGTTTCAATATCGATAATTGTTGCCATATCATTTATTTTGAGCATATTAGTTTTAGGATCCAAATTTCTTCCTCATATTATTGATAAAATTTCAAAAACCAATGACTATGCTTTGCTATTAATTGTAATTTTAGGACTGGCATTCGGATTGTCGTTTGTAGCAAAAATCTTGGGATTATCGGTAGTCATTGGTGCATTTTTGGCTGGGGTGATTGTTGCTGAATCAAAAAGTGCTACAATAGCCAAGGTAATAACAATACCGTTAAGAGATGTCTTTTCTGCATTATTCTTTATTTCAATTGGGGCATTAGTTAATATTTCAATTATACCTCAATTTATTTTACCTGCACTTGTACTAATTGCAGTTTCATTTGTATCAAAATTTTCTATAATATCTATCATCCTTATGAAATCAAAATCAGGAATGAAAACTGCTCTACAGACTGGATTGGGTATAGCTGCATCAAGAGGAGAAATGTCTTTGGTTATTGCAAAAGGAGGACAGGACGTTAATGCAATTAGTGGGTCGATCCTTCCAATACTTAGTGTTGTTACTATAATAACCTCTTTTATTGCACCGTATACCATTAAGTTAGGAACTAGATTTCATGAACATATTAAAGATGAAAAAAGTAATGAATGATGTACACAAGTAATGGAAAAATATGTTTTATTTGTTATTTCAAAAACATGTTTTAATTTTTATATAGTAAATGTAGAATAGAAATTTAATTAAAACATCAAAATTTAGTAAAAGAATTATTAATTCATTAAATCGTGTATAGTCTTTTTATCTGAATTAGTGTATGAAGAATATTTTGATAATTTATTATCATTAAATGGTTTACTAGGTTTACAGATTTGATACTCAAATTCACGATTTTTTTTATTTCGTATAAGTTTACCTTTGGAACAGTATCTGTATAAATATGTAGAAACAATACTAAGTTTAACCGATTCTTTATGAATCATTTCGTATTTTCTAACTACTTCAACAGATGTAAATTTGATTGACGAAAAAAAAGATTCTACAACATACCAGATTTTAGAATCGATTGAATCCATGATTTTTTCAGTATCGGTATTATCAATATTACTTAAAGATTGTATATTTGGATCTACAGAATCGATTAACTCAATAACCTTTAGGATTTTTTCCTTTGAAACATTTCCCTCTATGGAAAGGTTATATCTACTTCCCTGCTCATCCTCTAATTCTATCTTTATCTTTCTTTTTCGAGGGTTCAAAGTTTAAACTTTATTATTTTTTACCGTAAATATTCTTAACTATAATGCTAAATATTATTTATATTAACAATGAGTTTTTATTAGCTTCTTAATATTATAGAAGTAAAATATAGAATATCAACTATAAATGTTTAATATAAAAAAATTAAAGTATTATCGAGCTATGTTAAATTAAGGAGATATCTAATATCCATTTTATTTCTATAATGTAGTCGAAACTCGATTAATGATGGAACTTTCGATTTAATCCTCAAAATTTGTTTAAGAGCCATTGATCTTTATAATTATTCAAAGGATTTTTGAGAGTATCTAATTTTTAATACTATTAAAATAAGATTAGAAAATACACCTATCGCATTTCCAAAAATAATGATAACATCATTAATAATGATACCATATATTACATATAAAAATAACCCCAGAGTTAGATAAAAAATAAACCAGAATGAGACATCGTCCATTTTTTTGGTTTTTAAACCCTTTAAAATCTGTGGAAATGAACTATACCTTGTTAAGACAGTCGCTGCAATACCTATCAAAAATGAAAATAAGCCATATTGGTAGTTTAGATTAAAAGTTTCTGTTAACATGCATTAATCGATAATTAAGTTGGATATTATTATGTATTGTTATATGATAAATATCTAATGATTGTATATTATTTAAAATATGTATAGGTAGTTAGTTCTATACATATAATTCAGATACAGAACAATATGGTATAAATTCATACATAATTTAATAAATGTCTGTAAACAATATAAAAACTCTTCAAAATTTATCTCAAAAATGTTTGTTGTTAACAACTAAGAGTATAGACGATCCTAAATTATTTTTACAAGAACAAAAATTGATAGTAATTAGTATCAATGTCTGAAAACGCTCATAAGGTAAAATCATCACATGTGTAACAAATAGCATTATAATAGTGATAATAATTTTTTCTCAAACAGTTTATATTGTTAATTGTTTTTTTAACTTGAATCAGCAATAATGCAAAAAAAATTGTTATTTAAAACAATATCAAAAAAAATTAAAGTTATTTTTTTGTGTTTCTTTATCTAATTCTTTTAATAGAAATTTCTGTTTGTCATTTAATTTCGTAGGAATCGATACGTTAAGTCTGACATATTGATCACCTTTACCAGCAGAGCCGTATCTAGGCAAACCTTTTCCTCTTAAGGTAAGTATTGTATTAGACTGAGTACCTGAGGGTATCTTTATTTTTTCAGTACCATCTATTGTAGGTATTTTGAGTTCAGTTCCCAAGACCATACTAGTAAAATTTACATTTAAATTATAAAGTAAATTTCCATTTTCCAATCTCTCGAACAATTTGTGTGGTTTTATATGAATTCTTATTAGTAAATCTCCATATATTCCATCTTCAGATGGTTCCCCTTCACCACTCATCTGTAATGTCATTCCATCTTCTACTCCAGGGGGTATTGTTAAAGATAATTTCTTTGTCTTCCTAATATTACCAGTACCTTTACAATCTTTACATGGATTATCTATAATTTCTCCTTTTCCGTTACATAAATTGCATTGTTCCATTGAAATAAAAGACATAAAACCGTTCTGTCTATATTCATGTCTACGCTGACCACGCCCTCCACATTCTTTACATGGCCTAGGTTTGGTTCCGTGCAATGCACCTGTACCAGAACATTGAGAACATTTTTCCAGTTTTGGTAGTTCGATACCTTCTTTTTTTCCCTTTAAAACATCTTCTAAAGACAATTCTGTATCATATATAATATCACGTCCTCTTTGCCTTCCTCTAAAATTAAAACCAAATCCGAATGGGTCAGAACCTGATCTGTTACCTCCAAAAAATCTTTCAAATATATTCTCAAATATGCTAGAACCACCCATATCTTTGAAGATTTCTTCAAAATTTGAAGCAGATCCTCTGAAAGCTTCATCGGTTCCTATATGACCGTATTTATCATATTTCTTTCTTTTTTCATCATCGTATAATACAGCATATGATTCTGAAATTTCTTTGAACTTTTCTTCAGCATCTGGAGATTTATTACGGTCAGGATGATACTGTAAAGCTAATTTTCTATAAGCAGATTTAATTTCATCTTTAGTAGCAGTTCTTGGAATTCCTAATACTTCATAATAGTCTCTTTTGTTTCCCATCTTTTATCAACATTATATTAAAATAACAAATAACAGTTAATGAAATGAAGATGTGATTATTTTTGTTGTTCTGTTTGATTTGCATTGTTTGAACTTGAATCAGGATTATTTGTATCGGTATTATCTTCTGAAGTGGTATTGCTAGAACTACTAGTAGCTGTTTCTGATTGCTGTCCAATATTCTTATATATTTCTGTGCTGACTTCAGCCAAAATAGTTTTTGTTTCCTGGATTTTGGACTTTATAGTATCAATATTATTACTTGCTATTGCATCTTTTAATTCGTTGACTGCCTTATGAATTTTTTCTGTTTGTTCGGGTTTTATTTTATCTTTAAAGTCTTGTGTAATTAACTTGTCAGAAGAATAGATCAAATTATCTGCCTCATTTCGTATTTCTGCTTCTTCCTTCTTG
>QCWD01000046.1 GCA_013114725.1 Nitrososphaeraceae archaeon
CAGATGATAATTAAATGAATTCAGGTTCAAACCTTTCTTCTGCATTTTTTCTTCTAAAACTTCTTTACGATTTATTCTGGTACTTCCAGACGATAACTCCAAAGATTCATACATCAAATCAAATGATTCAGAAATTTTTCTATCCGGATAGCCATGATTTTCTAAAATATTTTTTTCCTTAACATAAAATGGTTTAATGGAGGACGGCCAATCTGTAATAAAATAAAATTTGTCATTTTCCAAGCTAGAAAGTCCCTTTTTTAAAAGTTGAGGAGAAAGGTCATTTCCCCATCTAATATTTTCATGATTATCTTTAAGTTTATTTACTATCTCTGAATATGTATACCTAGGAAAAGGAATTTTAATTTCATCAATTAATTTGTCTATTCCCAAAAATTTTATTTCATTTTCATTTTTCATTTTCATATTTTCAATTATAAACATTATCATATTCTCTACCAAATTCATTATATCATTATAATCAACAAATGCTTTTTCGATATCTATAGAAATAGCTTCTGATAAATGCCTATTAGTTCTTGATGGTTCCGCTCTAAAAATTGGCCCGATCTCAAAAACATTTTCAAATGCCATGGTTAATTGTTCTTTGTAAATCTGTGGACTCTGAGCTAAAAATGCTTCTCGATCATAATAAAATATCGGAAATAGTGCTGTTCCACCTTCTGTAGCAGTTGCGATCATCTTTGGAGTATTTACCTCAATGAATCCTTTATTCAGTAAAAATTCTCTTATACTTTGAAGTACATTATTTCTTATGAGAAAAATATTTCGGAGTAGATTTCTTCTTAAATCAAGTGCACGTAAATCTAATCTTGTGTCTATTCCAATTTGCGTTTTTTGTTGAACAAGAAATGGAGAAGGTTTTTTGGGCAACGAAAAAATTTTTATTTCTATAGGTATCAATTCAATTCCATTTGGTGACTTCTTCTGGGAAATAATCCTTCCCTTAACTCCAACTGATGTATGTTCCTTTAATTTTACTATTCGACTGTATAATTGAGGGTCACATTCTCCTTTTTTTACTACCATCTGTATTTCTCCATATCTATCATTAATTGTTATAAACTGGATATTTCCATGATCCCGTACGCTTGATATCCATCCCATAACAATAATAGTAGAACCAGAATTTTCAAATGACTGATTAAGCTCAACAGAATAATGTGTTCTTCTCCATTGGTTCAGTTCATCTTCATTAAAAATATTATCATTAATATTATCATTGTTCAAAACTTTATCCATGTAGCAATTTATTTTAGAGTATAATTTAATTTATCTTTTAATGTTTTTTCCGACAAACCTTTCTTTAATCACGGCGAATTTCATATGCGAATAACAACAAATTAGTAAGATTTTCGTATTGATACTCTGATTTTAAGAGATATAGTCAATAGTAAAAATTATTTATGATAGAATTAACTTTAAATTCTAAAATTTATTCTCTATTCGTATGATTAAAATACCTTCTTTTTACTAATAAAATTATGACAGAGTCAAGTCTTTTGCATGTATCAAAAAATTCTTGGGAGAACGAAGTAATAAAGTCTCAGTTGCCAGTTTTTGTAGATTTTTGGGCAGAATGGTGCGGTCCGTGTAGAATGGTTGGTCCAGCAGTAGAGCAGTTATCAAAGACACTACAAGGAAAAGTTAAGGTCGTCAAAGTTAATGTTGATGAAAATCAAGAGATTGCAATTCAATATGGAATACAGTCTATTCCTTCATTACTTCTGTTTAAAGACGGAAAAGAAATTGCTAGGACAATAGGTGCAGCACCAAAGGAATCTTATCAAAAGTTTATAGAAGATTCATTATCCAAAGCCTAATTTTTTATATTTTTCTCTTCTCGATATCGTTTTAATCATGTCATAATTCAAATGCTGTTTTAATTTATTTAGTCCATAATATTAGGACAATAATAAATATTGAATTATTTCTTTAAAAATATCATAAAATCAAATTGTTTGACGTTATTTGATTATTCTTTAAATTCCATCTACAATTATTTTTTTGTGTGCTAATACAAAATTTCAAAAAAAATATCGATATTCTTAATATATTATTGATTGTTATTGACTGTAGAAGCATTAATAATATTGAATAAACTAACGAAGGTAGATAAACAAATTGGGAAAAAAGGAAATTGCCACTCTTTTTTCATCAAATCCAGATAAATACTACAAAGTTTCATTGTTTGATCAAGTTGGATTTAAAAGAAATCAATGTAGTTTATGTCAAAAGTTTTTTTGGTCAATTGTAGAAAAAAATAGCTGTCCAGACCACGAAAATTATAGTTTCATAGGTAATCCTCCAACAAAAAAGAATATGGATTACATCGCTACTTGGAAAAATATTGAAACTTATTTTCGTAACAATGGTCATTCTATTGTTTCACGATATCCTGTTGTTTGTAGATGGAGAGAGGACTTGTATTACACAATTGCTTCTATTGTAAATTTTCAACGAATAATGAATGATAAAATAGTTTTTGAGCTTCCTTCAAATCCTTTGGTAGTACCACAGATGTGTCTAAGATTTAATGATATAGAAAATGTTGGTTTGAGTGGAAGACATTATACTAGCTTTTGTATGATCGGCCAAACATGTAATGCTGACAAACCTGGTGGTTATTGGAAAGATAAATGTATGGAATTAGACTATGGCATGTTGACTCAGGTTTTAGGTATAAACCCAGAGGAAATTACCTTTGTTGAGGATGTGTGGATGGGGGCTGGAGCATTTGGTTATTCTCTAGAGTATTTTGTCAGAGGATTGGAATTAGGAAATGCCGTATTCACAGAATTTGAAGGAAATGCAGATAATTATCATATAATGGAGAACAAAATTATTGATATGGGTGCTGGTTTGGAGAGGTTGTCTTGGATTACTATGGGGACTCCCACCAGTTATGATTGTTGTTTTGGTCCGGTTGTCACTTCTATTTCAAATAAGATCGGACTGGTTCAAAATAATGATATATTGTCAGATTACTTCAAACTTGTCTCAAAAGACCTACATAATACAGAAGAAGATCCAGAAAATGGATTATTAAAGTTAAAGAAAACTATTTCTAATAACATGAAAATTAGTTATGATGATCTACAGAAAATTATTTCTCCATACGAATCTCTTTATACTGTAGTTGACCACACTAGAACACTATTATTTGCTATTTCTGATGGTTCGCTGCCATCAAATGTAGGTGGTGGATACAATTTAAGGATTCTTTTACGAAGGGTATTATCAATATTAGAAAGACTGCAATGGAAAATTAATCTAGAAGATATTATTCACATGCATATCGATCATCTAAAATTCATGTATCCTGAGATTGAAGAACATCGAGACGATGTCACAACTATTCTAAAAATTGAAGATAGTAGATATAATACCACAAAAGGACGTATGATGGAAATTGTTTCTTCATTAAAGATACAAAAAAAATCACTTGATATAAATGAACTTATAAAATTGTATGAATCTGATGGCATCCCTCCTGATTTGTTACTTGATGTTGGTGTTATAGATTCCATCCCTCAAAATTTTTATACAAAAATTTCTGAATTACATCTCACTCAAAACCAAAAAAATCAAGATAACATTCAATCTGAGGATATATATAAAAAATCTGTTAAATTTTTAAAAGATGAAAGTCATCGTGGAAAGACTGATCTGTTGTTTTATAAAGATTCCTTACTTAGAGAATTTTCAGCAAAAATTCTAAAGATACTTGATAATAAAATTATCATTTTGGACAAGACTGCATTCTATCCTAGGGGAGGTGGTCAAGAACCAGATACAGGATTCATTGATGATATACCGATTAGTGAAACAATCAAGATAGGCGATACTGTTTTGCATAAAATTTCTTCTGTTGCCAGTAATACGGGTACAAATATTCTCAAAAATATTTATGAAGGTAAAATCGTCAAATGCGTAGTCAATAACGCCAGACGGGATCTGATAACTCGCCACCATACTGGAACTCACATATTAAATTCTTCTGCAAGAAATGTTCTTGGGTCATGGGTTTGGCAACATTCTGCATTCAAAGATGAAAATAATGCACGACTTGATATTACTCATCATTCATCATTATCAAAAGATGAGATTCAAAAGATAGAACAAATAGCCAATGATGTTATAATGAAAAATTTGCCTATTACTATAAAATTTTATGATCGGGGAGATAGTGAACAATTATTCTCCTTTAGAATTTATCAGGGCGGAGTTGTTCCATCAAACCAAGTTAGGATAGTGAATATTAATGGTTGGGATATAGAGGCTTGTGGGGGAACTCATACTAATACAACCGGAGAATTGGGTTTACTAAAGATAATAAAATCTGAAAGAATTCAAGATGGTGTAGTTAGATTAGAATTTGTAGTTGGGAAATCTGCACTAGAATATGTAAATAAACAAGAGAAATATATTAATCATATTGTACAATCATTAGGTTCAAGTAAAGAAAAAATTATCGAGTCTTTTGATAAATGTATTACAGATTATGAAATTGTAAAGAAAAAAAATAAAACTATCATAAAAAAGTTATCACCACATGTTATTTCAGATATTTTAAAACACACGAATCGCATTCAAGATAAAAATATCAAGACATATATCACAAGTGATGATCAACTGGATGAAGAATATCATATTATTGTTGGCGAAAATATTATTGTCAAAGATCCTTCTCTTATCTATACATCAATTATAATAAAAGATAAAGGTATCCGTGTCATTGTTTTTGTAGGCAACGATGCACAAAAGCTAGGTTTTCATGCAGGGTCTTTAGCAAAAATCCTGTCCAAGTATTTGGGTGGTTCAGGTGGTGGCGATGGTAGATTTGGGCAAGGTGGTGGACAACACAAAGGAAAAATTGATGAATTGATGAATGTATATTTAGGACTTGTAGAAAAAACAATTATGTAATCAACCATTTACATAATCAAGTACAAACAAAAAACAAGAAAATTTGGAAAAGAAATATTAGTTGACCTAGGACTATCGTAACGTAACAATATCACTATGCTAGACTGGAATAAAATTGAAGAAAAATGGAGAAAAAATTGGCAAGATCAAAAAATTTTTAGTTCCGACCCTAATTCAAACAATCAAAAAAAATATTTTATAACAGTTGCTTTTCCCTATCCTAATTCACCTCAACATATAGGCCACGGAAGAACATATACTCTTGCTGACGTTCATGCTAGATACATGCGCATGAATGGTTATCAAGTTCTATTTCCAATGGCATTTCATTATACAGGAACTCCAATTCTTGCAATGTCAAAAAGAGTAGTTGCTAAAGATAAAGAATTGTTAGATACATTTCATAATGTTTATCGATTAAGTGACAAAATTATTGAAGATTTTACAGACCCTTTAAAAATTGCAACCTATTTCCATAAAGAAATAAAACTTGGAATGGAGGAAATGGGTTATTCAATTGATTGGAGACGGGAGTTTACAACCATCGATCCATTATTTATGAAATTTGTTACCTGGCAATTTAATACTCTTAGAAAAAAGGGTTTGATAGTTCAAGGTTCTCACCCAGTAGGATGGTGTCCAAATGATAATAATCCTGTAAGTCAGCATGATACCCTAGGAGACGTTGAGCCTGAATTTATAGAATACGTTTTGATTAAATTTAAGCTTGATGATCTTGTAATTCCTACTGCAACACTAAGACCAGAAACTATTTTTGGGGTAACAAATTTATGGATAAATCCCGAAATAGAATATTTAAATATATTAATTGATAATTTAGAAAATTGGATCGTTACCAAAGAAGCATCAACAAAATTATCTTATTTAAACCACGAGATAACCATCGTAAATAAGATGAAAGGATCTGATTTGTTAGATAAATCGGTAACTAATCCAATAAATAAACAGAAAATTCCTATATATCCTGCTTCTTTTGTCCAATCTGACCATGGTACAGGTATAGTAATGTCTGTTCCGTCACATGCACCATATGATTATCAAGCAATACAAGACCTTAAACTTTCTAGACCAAAAACTGATATGGTAGCAGTAGAACCAGTTACTATAATTGAATCAGAAAATTTTCCATATGCGCAAAATAATGAATCAGAACAACATAGAACAGTTATTCCTGCTTTTGAGATTATAAAGTCATTTAATATTAAGGATCAAAATGATCCATTGTTAGAGAAAGCTACAGCAGAATTATATTCTATTGAATTTTATAGAGGAAAAATGCTTCCGAATACGGGAAAATATTCCGGGCAGCCTGTTAAAATTGTAAAAGATATAGTAAAAAATGATCTCTTGACATCTATTGATAATATAGCTACAATTATGTATGAATTAAAAAATGCTGCGATAAAATGTAGATGTGGAACTGATTGCGTTGTTAAATTACTTGATAATCAGTGGTTCATCAACTATGGTGATGTTGATTGGAAAAAATCAGTACATAAGTTTTTGGACGACGGAAAAATCAAAATTATTCCCAATGAAATTGTTCAGGAATTTAGCCATATTGTGGATTGGTTAAAGGAAAGGGCTTGTGCAAGAAAGTCTGGTTTAGGAACTAAACTACCATGGGATAGAGAATGGATAATTGAGAGTTTGTCAGATTCTGTTATCTATATGGCCTATTATATAATCGCCAAATATGTTAATATGCCAAAAGAGAATAATAACGAGTCATTTAAAAATCCGTCTGCAAGATTATCAGACGAACACATTTCTGATTCGTTTTTCGATTATATTTTTCTCGATATTGGTGATAAAAATAGTGTTGCTAACCAATGTAATTTATCAGTTTCATTAATTGAAAAAATCAAGACAGAGTTTCAATATTTTTATCCTGTTGATTCTCGTCATTCTGGACGTGATTTAATACCAAATCATTTGTCATTTTTTATATTTAACCATATAGCACTTTTCAAAGAAGAATATTGGCCAAGACAGATTGTAGTCAATGGTTCAGTCCTTATGGACGGTAAAAAAATGTCAAAATCACTTGGAAATATTATTCCATTAAGGGAAGCAATAAAGAATTATGGTGCAGACAATATTCGTCTAGCAATACTGACATCTGCAGAATTACTTCAAGATGCAGATTTTTCATTTGAAACTGTAAAGGGAATAAGATCAAAATTGTTGGAGATATATGAAAATTCACTACATTATTTACATGATTATATTTCTTTGAAATTTAATGGAGATTATGTTGAATATAAAGATTCTCAAATTCAACTTGTAGAATTAGAAGATAAATGGATTATGAGTAAGCTTCAAAGATCAATTATAGATATTACTGATGCACTTGAAAGTTTAAGGGTAAGAGAAGCATTACATAAAATTTTGTATTCATTTGATAAAGATTTACAATGGTATAAAAAAAGAGTAGCAGCTAAAAATCGTGAAGGTCAGGTCAACAAGATAATTGCCTTTTACTTATCTCGACAGATACTGATGCTTTCTCCTTTTGCACCTTTTATTTCAGAAGAGCTATGGGAAAAATTTGGTCATTTAAAGTCCATTTCGTTATGCCCATGGCCTAAAATCGATCAAGAACTAATAAATTTGTCTGTAGATGAATCAGATAACTATTTGTTTAAATTTAATAACGATCTGATTAATATTATTAAAGTCACAAAGATTAGTCCCAAAAAAATATATATTTATATATCAGCTAAATGGAAACAAAAAATATATTCAAAAATCATATATATTATGGAAACAAAAAATATAAAAAATTATGGTGAGATAATGAAAAAACTAATAGACGAATATAAAATGGAGGAAGTAAAAAAAGATCCGAAACTGATAATGAAAATAATCGAAGATATACTATCAGAACCTGTAGATTCTAGGACAAATCGCTCAAAATTAAGTATAGATGAATTCGATGAAGAATTTATTTTAAACGACGGAAAACAATTTTTATTAAATGAAATTCGAACTGGAATTGAAAACGATGGCAATATCGAAATTATTATTTGTTCGGAGGAAGAACAAAATAAACATGATCCAAAATCCAAATCTAAATTTGCCAGACCTTTTAAACCGGCTATATATATAGAATAAAATACAGAAATCTGAATTTTTATCTTCTCTTTTTAATGTAAATGGATGTAATCATATATAATGAGAATCCCATAATTGCCATAATAAATCCGTAAATCGATAATACTTCCCTCTCAGTAAAGGTTCCAGTACTGACAATTATTGCACCCAATACTAGTAATACCAAACCCGCACGAGCTGACCCTGGCATATTGCTCTTTTTTTTCATTTATTACTAAAATTATTTATCATCATTTAATTATTCTTGTTAATCTTTTTATTTGAGATTCAGATTAAATCTTTCTAAAAGGTTAGATATGAAAATTGCAGTAGTGGGAATTGGTGTTGCCGGAGCATACCTTATGAATCAACTTAGTGCTAGTCATGATATGGAAATTATTGGCTATGAACGGTTACCCGAAAGTCAACATGATGCTGTATGTGCTTGGGCTACGAGTGAAAATGTAATGAGTATATATGCTAAAAAATGTGGTTTGAATTTTGATGATTATGTATTACATACCGGAAAACACATGCAGGTTGATTTTTCTAGAGAAAATAAAAATTCAGATAAAAAGAATAGTATCAATATAAAATTAAAAGGAATGGTTAGTTATGATAAATTAAAATTAATTCAAGATATGATAAAAGGTACAAAAATTGAATTTGGTAAAATACCCAAGAAAGAAAATCTCGAATCTGAATTTGACCTTATAATAGACTCAACTGGATTTCATAGAAATTATTTACCAAAACCAGAATATGAGTTATGGATTCCTTGTGTACAATATAAGGTAAAATATAGTGAAGATGATCTCCCATTTGATGATTTTTATTTAAAAGCTTTTCCATCAATGTCTGGTTATTTCTGGTATTTTCCGTTGGGTAATGGATATGCCCATATTGGTGCAGGTGATTTTACAAAACAAAATCATAATCTGTTTGTGTCTAGATTTCTAAACAAATATAAATGCGAAATAATAAAAAAAAACGGAAGACCTGTAAGAATAAGTCCCCCTTCTAAATCAATGCCCTTTACCGATGAAAAAAAAACAATTGGAGTAGGCGAGTCTATAGGAACTGTTTATGCACTTTTGGGCGAAGGCATAATCCCTTCAACAATTTGTGCTGATATATTTGTGCAAAATATTGATGATATGAAACTATACGAACAAAAAATACTCGAGCAATTTAAAATTTATTCTCTTGTATTTAACTTTGTATCAAAAAAAATCTCTGGGACATTTAATTTATTAAATAATCCTTTAGATTTATTACGAATTTATGATCATATGAAAAGTAATGAAAACAGATATGGCATGGAAGTTAGCATGTTAAACATGATGAAGGTTTCCAAGGCATGATGCAACTTATTCCACACATTTAGTTATATATCGTTCTGTGTTTATACCCAAGTAGGAAAGATAACCACATACTTTTTTCAAGTCACAGTTATAAATGGATTTGATAATAAAAGAATTGTAATGATAAATAATCCAGCTAGTAACAATGATAATTCACAAAGAATGGTAATGGAACAAAAAATAAATGAACTAGCTCAACAATCACGTACTCTTGAATTATATTTTAATGAGGTATCATCTCGCGAATCTGCGGTTAATAAATTGATGGAAGAGGCTCGTATGGCCTCCGTATCTATTCAAAATCTTTCCGAACAAACAACTCTTAATTCATTAGTACCTATAGGAGGAGGAGTCTATGTCCAAGCACAGATCCCTCCAACAACTAAATTGTTAATAAATGTAGGTGCAGATGTTGTTATTGAAAAAAATAAACAAGGTACCATAAACTTTATAGAAGAAAGGATTAAGGAATACGAACTTGCTTCAAGACAATTAGTTTCACAAAAACAACAAATTTCCATGAGGATGGAACAAATTCAACATCAAGTAAATGAACATCACATTAATATAGTATAATTTTTGGCTCTTAATTTAACAAAAGATCTATAGCTGTGAATGTCATATTTCAAATCTATGGCTATTAGATTTGAACGAAATAGAACATCCACAATTGTAGTAATTTATTCATTGTATTTGTACTTTCTTGGCCTGAGTTTAGGAAATACATCTAAAGCACCATCCATATTTGGAGATAGGAAGAAAAGAAGTTACGTGTCTGTCTGTAACTGGATAGAGATTTATTTTATTAACTAAAAAATTTACAGAAGGAAAAGAATCTCTGCATTTATTATAGATGAATTTTTATCAAAAAAGATTGACTGTAATTAATCTCATCTATGGATTACTACTAACCCTGTTGGCAAGACCATTACAGGAATCTGTTATCTAAAGATCTGAATATAGAAATATGGTTGCTGCCAGTCAATTTATCGAATCGTTGATAAGTAAATAAGGAAAACATTCGGTATATTCTGATTGTGGTATAGGTACCCAGAGGCCTGCGTTGCACTGGGACTAAAACTATCTGCATTCACGTTATGAAAAAAGTTTGATGATATAGAAAAAGTGAATTTTTGATAAAGGTTCAAGGACAGGATAGAATGTTTTGATGATTATTCTCCATGTACTGGTAAACAAAATTGTGATCCGGATCATGTATACAAATGGATATCATTTTTCATATTGATGTATAACGATATCAAAAATCTTAAATTTAAAATAGAATTAGGAGGTGAAATTATATTAACTCGAGTCCTGATGATATATAGTAGTGCTCAATCATATAGACTAATTTTATGTAGAGTAATCTCTCAACATATGAATTATTATGATTATAATAGTTAGCCAATTGTTTATGTAATTATCCATATAATTTAAATCATAGCCTTTCTACTTCATTTCCATAATATCATTCAATTTTACGTTATTAGTAGATTTACTGATTTATTTATGTAGTTTTTATTATTAAATTATCGATAATATGACACTGCGACTTTTTTATCGATTCTCACATCTTTCTGTGTTTTTACTTTCTTTACCGCCTCTTCAAAGTGATGCATCGTCACCTTTGCATCGGCAGTATTTTTGGATGCTTCTTCAGGTGATGGATATTTTTCAAGATATTCATGCAGTACCAGAGAGATTGCAGTATTTACTATAGACGATACATCAGCACCACTAAAACCGTCTGTAATCTCGGCTATTCTCTTCACGTCAATATCT
>QCWD01000047.1 GCA_013114725.1 Nitrososphaeraceae archaeon
TGAATCTGTCATTATCGTTTTATCAAATTTTACTATATCATGTATTCCTCTTTTTCTGGCATCGTCACCGTAATATTGCAAAGTAATATACGCATTGGTAATTATTGCTTCAAATCCAAGTTCTTTCAAAAATGAAATATCAACGTCCTGTTTGACAGGGTGAATCACTGGAATAAACGCAGGGGTTTCAACTATACCATGTTTTGTTTTTAATTTGCCTATTCTTCCTGCTAAATCATTATATTTAATTTCAAAAAACAATTACATTCTATCCTTATGCATATACTATTTTATTATCTGATACAACCTATAGCTCAAATTGAATAATAAATGATCGTAAAATGTTTATTATTGATATGAAATATTATTTTTTCGTATCTCTTACGAATTCTTCATAAACAATTTTTACTCTATCTGCAGCAAGGCCACTTCCTTCTTCAATTCCATTTTGAGTGACTTTTATTTTATCCATTACTATTATTGCACCTACATCCTCTCTGATTTTCACCAAGCCAGGAAAAACTCTTGCTAGTCTATCTGCCAAACTCTTTAAATCGAATGGTTTTTCCATCAGTTTAATTTCTTTAACATATGACCCGTTTAAAATCAATTTTAAAATCCCACTTCCCTCAACATTATCCAAAACTAAATCAAGTCTTTCATTCATTGCTGATAATATTCCAACATATGTTTTTTCGTCTGTTGTTTCCACGGATACTTTTTTACTTAAAAATTGAATAAATTCCTCACCAAATTTTCTACCTAATACTGCAGCCAAAAATACTTCAAGTTTGATAATATTGGTAGGAATATATATATAATTTTAATTTTTGAAAATAATACCATCTAATAATCTATATATCATAACTTATTTAATAAAATATCAACATCTTTATTCTCATAAATTAATGATAACCAATCAATCTTACCAAATTCTTTTATTGACTGTTTGTTAACTATTTTTTCTATCTTTTCCACATTTTTTTCTATATTATCATTGGTTATGTCTATCTCTGCAACTTTTCTCTTTCCAAATACCTTTAATACATCATATGAGGTAATTCCTAGGATTTCACTAGATACATTTTCTTTAATTTTACTAGCAGAATATCTCCTTTTTTTATATATTTTTCTTAATTGATAAGGATTTCTTCTTAATACAATTATTAGATCAACATCGGTAGATTCCATCACGTAAGGAGCTAGATGACCGACAACAACAAATCTTTTTTCAAAATCCATCACTTTTTTCAAAACTTTCTTTGCCTTTTTCTGGTTTATTTCATTTCCATTTGTTTTGTCTATTTTGGCCACACAATTGTTTTCGATAATAGTTTTGTTTATATCAATCAACTCTAAGTCTAGCTTTTTGCACAAGATTTTTGCACAAGTATGTTTTCCAACACCGGGAGTTCCAGTAATGGCCAACCTTAACCTTGTTATTTTGTCCCGGTTTATTTTCACAATTTGTAAACCCTAAAAATTTTTGAAGAAAATAATCAAAATAATTAAAACAAATCTATAAAAATAAAAGTATGTTTTGGTAAATTATTACCTAGTTTAACCTTCTTCCCAGCCCTTGTCAAATACACCGTTCTTATGTAATGGAACTGGTTGTCCTGGTGTATATTCCATTGGTCTCATCCAGAATATTGCATGAGTTGGACATACTCCTACACATGCACCGTCAGAAATACATCTTTCTGGATAAAAGACGAACGCTTTACCTCTTTTCCAACCTTCAACTGGCTTTACTCTTAGTACATCTGGACCAAGAGCGGTACAAATTTCTACACAAAGTGCACAACCTATGCATCTTTGTTCATCAACGTCTGGAAGTATTGCAATTGTCATCTAATATTTCACTAAACAGGGCATATCGTTGAAACTATTTAAACCCTACGCCAATATCAAAACAGTGTTATAGATATAAAATAAATATAAAAAAATAACAAATAAAAAAATTAAAAAAATAATAATTATTTAATTAATTACTTGGCTGCTCTAAGTGTATCTACTTGTCCACTATGTAACCAATCTTTTAGTTCTTCATGTGATGGTTTCGCATCATGTTTTCCGGCCAAATGCAAATGTACTAGTACATAGTTAACTTGGTTTAATATTACTTTATTACTTTCGTCTCCTTTTCGTGCTTTTTCCTTTAAGTCGGATGGTACTGAATTCCACCAATCTTGAAAACTTCTACCCATAATCGTAGTTTATTATAAACAAGGTTAATAAGCCTTTTGGGTTTTTCAAACACTGTTATATTACAATATTATTGAAACCAATTTTGTATAAAGATAATATACTCATTTTTTTAATTATTTTTGTGCCGTTTGACTATAAAGAATTATTACAAGCATATCACAAATACAAAACTTTTATACCATCTGACACTTTAAATCATTCGCGTTATATTTTTCCGTTTTTTTCTGGCACGTATTTTGTTTATCGTAAAATTGATGTACTTCGATTGGTATCCATTGCAAAATGTATTTCATCTACTCCAAAATATCTTGATGTTGGATGCGGCAATTGCGATTTTCTGGATAAAATCAGATTTTATCTTCCTAATGCAATAGGTATAGAGTTAGACACAACGATATTTTTTCTTTTGTATAAAACCAAACCAAGTTACGTACAATCTATTCCAATAGAATGTTTCAATCCTCCAGGCCTAATTGATGTTTCTTTTGTAGGTTGGATGGAAAAAGGAATTGACTTTAGGAAATTTGTATCAAAGATTTCACGATGTATTGTTACTACATTTGATACAGGTGGGCAATGTGGTATTAATGGAAATTGCGAATATGATGAATTCGGACTCAAAAAAGTAGCTTCATGGAGGACACCTTCTTGGATAGATGTAAATATTGAACTTATGAATAAATATTATACAAAGGATATAACTGATGAAAGAATTGAAAGTCTGCTCAATTTAAAAACAAGCAGTAACTTATGGTGCGTATATTCACAAACTGGACTGTCAGAGACAATCAAAGAAAGTTTGAAAATTCATTTCGAAAAAGAGAAAAAGGAATACCATAATGAAAAATATGATTTCGAGTCCATTTTAGACGAACTTGGTTTTAGGTATTTATGTAAACTTGATTCTATAATTTCGCCTGATAAAAGATTATGGGATATAAATTTTTATTAATACCTGATCAAGAAAACTAAATCGGAACAGTCACAGCACCTTCTGAAGCAGACTTTACTAAAGAGGCATATTTTGCCAAAGCTCCTGTTTTGTAATGTTGTTTAATCGGTTTCCATTTTTTTGTTCTCTGTTCCATTTCTTTTTTTGATATCAATAAATCAATTCTGCCTTTTATAATATCAATTGTTATCTTATCACCATTTTTCACCATAGCAATTGGACCACCTACCATAGCTTCAGGTGATATATGCCCAATCATAAATCCTCTTGTAGCACCGGAAAATCTTCCATCAGTTATCATTGCCACTTTTTCTCCTAGTCCTTGTCCTACTAATGCTGCAGTAACTGCAAGCATTTCCCTCATTCCAGGACCACCTTTTGGACCTTCATATCTTATCACTACAATGTCTCCAGCATTTATCTTCCTATCAGATATTGCATTAAATGCCTCTTCTTCATTTTCAAATACAACAGCCTTTCCAATAAATTTCGTTGTCTTTACTCCAGCAATTTTTACAACTGCGCCATCAGGAGCTAATGTTCCTTTCAAAATTTTCAATGTTCCTTCTTTGTGAATCGGATTTGAAATTGGACTGAGTATATTTTTATCTGGGATTGTATTTGATTTAATTATTTCCAGATTTTTTCCCATATTCAAACCAGTCACGGTAATAACATTGGTATTTATCAATCCCTTTTTATGAAGACTTTTTAAAATAATTGGGATACCGCCAATTTTATCTAGATCCAGCATAACATACAGTCCTCCAGGACGCATATTGGCTATATGAGGAGTTTTCTTTCTTATCCTTTCAAAATCATTCAATTTCAATTTTATTCCTACTTCTCTAGCTATTGCCAATAGGTGAAGAACTGCGTTAGTAGAACCACCAATGGCATTAGCTATGGTAATCGCATTTTCAAATGCTTCAAATGTCATTATATCTTTTGGCCTTATGTTGTTCTCTATTAAATTTGATATTGCCTTTCCCGTGTTGTAGCAAATTTCTCTTCTCCGTTCACTTTCAGCTGGAGGAGTCGCACTACCCGGCAAAGACATACCTATAGCTTCACTTATTGATGCCATTGTATTAGCAGTATACATTCCTCCACACGAGCCAGCCGACGGGCAAGCAACATTTTCAAGTGCCATTAACTCTTGCAAGGTCATCTTGCCTGCATCAAATGAACCAACGGCTTCATAAACATCTTGAACCGTTACCTGTTTATCATTCCAGATGCCGGGCATAATAGTTCCACCGTAAACAAAAATTGCAGGTAAATTTAATCGCCCCATTCCCATGAGGGTACCTGGTAAACTTTTATCACAACCTGAGATCCCTACAATTCCATCATATTGATGCGCCCTCATCATAATTTCGATGGAATCTGCTATTATCTCTCTGCTTACCAAAGAGGCCTTCATACCTTCATGGCCCATAGCAATTCCATCAGATACCGCGATTGTAGTAAATTCTCTGGGTGTAAGTCCAACATCTTTTATTCCATTTTTTGAATATTGAGCTAATGTTCCTAAATGTATATTACAAGGAGTAGCTTCATTACAGGTTGAAGATACTCCAATTATAGGCTTATTTAGATCTTCATCGCTTAGACCCATAGCTTTATACATTGCTCTGTGTGGAGCTCTGGATGGTCCTTCTACTGTTTTTCTACTCGGAAGTTTCATTCATTATTGACTATTCATATGGATATTTTAATTTTTTTTAAAATTTTGGTTATTCTTCTAATATGGCTGTTATTTTTATTCCATCTAATCCTTCAATTTTAAATAAAGTTTCGCACATGCTGCATTCCACATTTCCATTAATAATATCAGTTGACAGTATTTCTTCATTCTGGTAATTGCATTTTGGACATTTTAGTGAAAAATTAACTAAAAAGTCATCTATCTCTATAATTTCTGTCATCATTTACTACCTGTTCCAAACAACTTATTTAAAATTGGTTGAATTAATATATATAACTCTAAAGAATCACGTTTTATCAAAAGATAAAAATATCTAATTAATTCAACATTTTTAGAAAGTGAATAAAAAAGAATCATGTATTTTTTGCTCCATTATAACAAAGAACCTTACAGCATCTGTTATACATGAAAATGAATTTTTTCTTGCAATTATGGATAAATATCCTATTACCATGGGACATACATTGGTAATTCCAAAAATTCATTATGATAATCTACTACTTATGTCACATCAGGAAGTTGAAAGGCTATTCAATTTTGTCTCTATTATGGCAAGAGCTGTTGTATCAACAGTTTCTGCTGATGGGTTTAATATTGGTCAAAATAATGGTAAAGCAGCTAATCAAATAGTACCACACGTTCATGTTCATATTATACCTAGGTTTAATGATGACAGTCCAAATGGAAAATGGCCATCAAGGTATATTGCATCAGATTCTGAATTAAATCAATTAGCAGATAAAATCAAGACATATATAAATAATATTAATAATAACACCATAATTAAGATTTAATTTCCTTTTTATTATTCATATACGGTTGAAGAACTTCCGGAATTGTTATGGTTCCATTAGCTGTTTGATTGTTTTCCATTATTGCTACCATTGTTCTCTCTGTTGCAACTAGTGTACTGTTAAGAGTATGAACAAATTTTGTCTCTTCATTAGTTTTGTCTCTAAATCTAATTCCAAGTCTTCTTGCTTGATAGTCTATACAGTTAGAACATGAAACAATTTCTCTAAATGTTTTTTGAGCTGGCATCCAAGCTTCAATATCATATGTTTTTGAAGAAATACTACCTGTATCTGCAGAACATAAAAGAACTACCCTAAAGGGGATATCTAATTTTTCATAGAATTCTTCAGTCAATTTTAATATTCTTTCATGTTCATGCCATGAATCCTCAGGACGTGAAAAAATAAACTGTTCGATCTTTTCAAAATGATGAACTCGAAAAATTCCCTTCATATCCTTCCCATGTGCACCAGCTTCTTTTCTAAAACACGGACTAATACCTGCATATCTAATTGGCAGTTTTTTTCCATCGATTATCTCATTCATATGCATAGCTGCTATGGCATGTTCAGATGTTCCTATCATGTACAAGTCTTCATTATCTATTTTATATATCACCCTTTCAAAGTCGTCTAATATTACTGCTCCATTCATTGCATCTTTTCTAATCATGTACGGTGTTTGAATTAAGTTATATCCTTTTTTGGTCAAATAATCTAAAGCAAAATTAATTAACGCTTGATTTAATAAAACAAGCTCATTTTTTAAAAAATAAAATCTTGCTCCAGATATTTTTGCAGCCCGTTCAATATCTATCAAATCTAATGAGTTAGCCAAATCAACATGATCTTTAACAACAAAATTTTTTTCTATGATTTTATTACTATGCTTTATGATTTTATTATCTAATTCACTTTTACCAATAGGAACAGATTCATGAAGAAGATTTGGTAAAGATAATATTAATTTCTCAAATTTTAAATTTATTATAGTATATTTATCATCAAATTCATTGATATCTCTACTAATTTGGTTCATTTTTTGAATCTCGTCTGAACAGTCCTCGTTACTTTTTTTCTTTAATGCTATTTTTTGTGCGAATAGATTTTTATCGTGTCTTTTTTTCTGCAATTCAGCAATTAACCTTCTTCTTTCATTATCGTATTCTATTAATTCCTGTAATGAAAAATTTATTTCTCTATTTTTTATCATATCTATTATTATTTTTGTTTTATCTCTTAACAATTTAGGATCTATCATTATTACTTATCACCTTTTTTGCTAATGAAATATGGTTTAATATCTCATCTATTGTATTTGTTACGGTTTCTATACTATCTATCGCCTTTATTTTTATAATTAATGAATCTCTTCTATTGTACATTACAATTTCTAAATTTTCTGGAAGATTGACATTATCCGGAGTCAGTGATTCTAATATTGTCTTGGATTCCTTAACCCCCAATTTTAAATTTAGATTAATTTCAATTTCTATTTGAGACACAAAATATTATCCCATCCTTTAATTTTGATAAAAAATTATCTATTCTGTGATATGGAATTATACATGAAACATAATTTGATTGTATTTCTGATATTAAATAACCTCCGATTTCAAGCAGGTCTTCTTTTACAAGATCCACTAGATTATATTCATATCTATATCCAACACATTTTATACATGTAATTTTACAGTTTCCATCTTTAGTAACCGTTCTGATTACAAGTAATTTATTATTGAAAGTTATTGTTTGACTTAAAATTAATGAAACAAATTCTATCATATCTTCTCGTAATATTCCTTCAGCATTAACGAAAATACACGCATCATCTTCAAAAATACGCCATTTCTCATTAAATATTTTTGAAATGTAATTTATTAATTCCTTCTTTAAATCATAATTCATTTTCTCTGCTTCTAAAAATAACCTATTTCGTTCACCAAGGCAGATTGCAAATCCAACACCAAATTTTTTATATCGTATACATGCTTCCAGTGTCAAAACGAATTCTCTTGCATCATAAACAATACTGTCTATATCTTCGTGTGGAAATATATATGAATTACCGATTAAGTACTTATCTATATTTTCAGGTACATTTTTTGAGGATATCGCTATAAATTTTGAAAGTGAATCTAACACAATTGCTTTTTCGTCTTCTGAAAAATTCAAATATATTCGCCATTTATTTTTCAAATTATCAAATGCTACATTTCTAAATATTTTTTGACAGTTTTCCTTATTGCCAGTTATTCCATAAATAAATGGGGTTAATGTTGATGCCATGGCTTCTGGTAAGGGAGCACTGTTTTTACATGTTATCATAAGTCCAGTATCAATTTTCAGTAATCCATTTTCTTGAGCTACCGAAATAATTTCTGAGTTTATGCCTACAAATGATCTATTCTGTCCTATATCTTGTTTTTCAGATAACGCTCCTACAATTGCTAAATTTATTAAATTACTATTCTTTCCATTTAGTTTTGTACTTAGAAGATATGATATTCCACTGGAAGAAATTTCCTTATTACCTTTGATTCCATATTTTGAAGGATTTAGAAAATCTTCATTTATTTGATCCAAATGATTTTCTGAAATTAAATCATGATTAATAAAAATTCCATTATCGAAAGTTTTTTGAAATTTAAGCATTGATTCACTAGGAAAGTCAATAAATATATAAAAACAATCATCACGTCTAGCTCCAGATATTTCATATGTATCATTTGGTATTACTCTAAAACTAACCTTTACGTTATTTTTGATCAGGGAATCAGCTAAAATACTTCCAGCAGAAATTCCATCCGGATTAGCACTAACTAATATATGAATTTCATTCTCTTTTATCGAATTTATTTTTTCACAAAATAGTTTTAGTTCATCTTCAAATTTACCGCCTATCATTTACTCAAGTTGTGCAATTACTGATGCATATTTCCAATTCGATGGTATTCTTTTATTATTCTTGTAGTATTTTGAAATCCTATGTATCTTCGCCTCTATTAGCTCTAATGATCTGACATTTCTGTGATCACTGTTGTGATTTTTTAGATGTTTTTGCAGTCCTAATGCTTTTTGAACAAGCTGATTTAAATCATCTGGAATGGCTGGCGCTAAATTATTTTCAATTAATAATTTTGTAATCGTTTTTCCTATTATTGGTTTAACAAGTGGAATATTGTGTTCATCTCTTAATTTGATTCCTATTTCACTGGGTGAAAAACCATCTTTTGTTAAATTTATAACTAAATCTGTAATTTCGTTGGTGTCATGTGATACCCAGCTCGGAGAATCTTTAGTAGCTGGACGGGTGGAATGGGATTTTCCATGAGTATGTGCATGTGTACGTGCCATTTAGATATTATTAGCATATACCTAGGTATCTTAAATGTTACTTAGTATTTTTTTATCATAAAGATAAAAGTTAAATAATTGGAACTTGATGTGAAGATCTATATGAATAGACCATATTTGATGGTGATGACGTCTTTAATGTTAGTAGTGGGAACTAGTTTTTTCTTACCTACACTCCAAAACACATTTGCACAATATAGTGCCACAAATCCTGCTCCAGGAACTCTTGAAGAACAATTAAAACTTGCACAAGACAAAGTTACTATTGCACAGCAGAATCCATCAACAGGCTCAGGCACTTCAATGCTTAATACCGATTTCAATCAAACATTAATTGTTATTGCGATCATAGTTGCTATCTTTGGTGCCATTGCCGGAATGTTCTTTGCAATGGGTAGAGGAAAACAACAGCCAGCTACAACACACTAATTTTTTTTCATTTTTTACTAGTTTGAATAAGAGTGATTTGTAAGTACTTTTTTCGTCAATTTTTTTACAGTAGTATGATATAGTATAACCTTCCCTAATTCTAATATATTTCCATATTTACTAAAGGTTAACTAGATTGTTTACTGTAAAAATTATAGTATTATTTGTTTTATTATCGGTTGGAATATTTGTTAATTTAGATAACCATTATTTTGTATATGGTGCAGACAATAACAAATCTGATAAAGACAACTCTGACTCCAACTCAGATGACAACGATAACAAATCTGATAAAGACAACTCTGACTCCAACTCAGATGACAACGATAACAAATCTGATAAAGACAACTCTGACTCCAACTCAGATGACAACGATAACAAATCTGATAAAGACAGCTCATCAATTCCATTTATACTACCATTTCCTTAAGAATCGGATTTTTTGTTGATTTATTTAATATTGTAAAGTTTTAATTATGCTGTTATTTGATCAGGATTA
>QCWD01000048.1 GCA_013114725.1 Nitrososphaeraceae archaeon
TTGAAACAGACCATGCATGATTATCACTACTCACTATGTCTGAAATGTCAGAAAAGTATATTAAGTCTTTTTCTGATAAATCCGGAACGTTTATTTATAAATTTATTCTGTTGTGCAATATTCTTGGAAGACATTGATAAAACCATATCTGAATCTAATGAGGAACGATCCGAATCTACCGGCAAATCATCCAAATCTAAATCATCCAAATCTGTAAGTACAAAAAAAGTGAAATCTACCAGCAAATCATCCAAATCTGTAAGTACAAAAAAAGTGAAATCTACCAGCAAATCATCCAAATCTGTAAGGACTAAACCTGCGGTTGAAAAAAATACTGAAATTACCGATCAGAAGGATGATGTTGATACATCAGGCGAAATCGAATCCAAAAGTACAAGACCAATCGATGAGGTGGTAATTTATGATGAATCTGATTTTGAATTAAAAGAACTAGTTTCTGAAAAAAACGAGATACTTATTGGTCCAAAACGATTGACCCGTTTTGAAAGAGCAAGAATTACCGGTGCAAGGGCACTTCAGTTATCACTTGGGGCTCCTGCTCTGGTTATTGTTTCAGATGAAATAAGAAATTCCATATCCATTGCAATAGAGGAGTTAGAGAGAAAGATATTGCCGCTATCTATCCGAAGGATATTACCAAACGGATTGTATCAGGATATTCCAATCGATTGGTTAATTGCATAAAATTATTTTTTTATGTGCATTTTTATATGAATTCTTAAAAAGTATTTACTCAATAACAAAATGGAAATAAATAATAGTACTGATTCAGTTGAAAATCCCCGTAGTGAAGAAAACACAAATATTTCAAAACCGATTTCAAAGCCTCCATTAAATTTATTATTTAATCCATCACTCTTGGAAAAGAAAAATGTTTGGGAAATTAAGATTTCATTTTTGCTAGAGCTTTTACTTTCTTTGATTAACCAAAGTGGTTCAAAGGATCTTCGAATATGCGGGATAGCAGCTTGGTCATCGTCGTTAATTTATCGACTTAAAGTAGAGAGTATTTTTAATTTAGAAAAAATCGCCATGCAAAGAAAAAGCTATGAACAAAATAAAGAAATTCCTGATCTGAATATTTTAGATTTTCCGTTTAGGGTTAATTCTACATATCCAGTTTCTTTAGAAGATCTGTTAAAAGTTCTTGAAAACATGATTTCAGAATTAGCAAATCCTAGGACAAAAAATAAATCAGTAATTGAACCTATAGAAAATTTTGATTTTGATCGATATTTAGTAAAATTTGAACAAATTCTTGAATCATACAAATCTATAGTAATGGATATTATTGAAGCTGACGGCTACATTTTGTTTAACGATTTAGTTAAAAACAGGAATAATTTGGAGATAGCGAGGTTTTTTCTGGCGATACTACATCTTGCTATGGATCAAAAGATTGAATTGATTTACAATGAATTAAATGAGGACATCAAATTGGTATTATCTACACACCAAAAAAATTAAAAAAAAATACAAGATGGTTCAATAATTGAAAGACAAAATAGAAGACGATGAACTCTTTGCCAGAATTGAAGCAGCATTATATTCTTCAGGTAGACCATTATCTTTAGATGAATTATCCAAAGCGGCAGGATTCATTTCAAAAGAAAAAACAAAATCCATTATAAAGGAATTGATGAAAAAAATAGATAATACTTTTAAATCTATAGAGATTACTCAGTTAGAAGACGGAAATTATGTTTTTCAATTAAAACCGAGATATGCTCCACTGATTAAAAAGTTTGCCCAACATCCTCTAATTCCTACAGCTACTCTCAAAACCTTATCATATATACTCTATGAACAACCAGTAACATCAAAAAGATTATCTCAAATTAGAGGGAGCCAGGTTTATGGTCACTTAAAATATTTAGAGCAGATGGGGTTTATCGATCATGAAAATTTGGGTAGAACAAAGATATATCGAACAACAAAAAAATTACAGGATTATTTTGGGGTAAATGATATTACTATTTTGAAAAACAGCATCTTATCTCAACCAGAAAATAATCGAATTAAAAATAACGTAAAGTCTTAATTAGAGTGTCTTTTAAACTATTTAAATTGCGTAAATCCGTAGAGAATTTAGCTGGTAGAAAATATACTGGAGGAAGAAAGGTTCCTTCAAGGAGCAGAAGAAAATTTGAAATCGATAGATATCCAAATGAAGCAGTCACAGGTGAGCAAAAACTGGTTGTTAGGGGAAGTAGGGGAGGAAATACAAAAACAGCTTTTAAGAGTGCGAAGTTTGTGAATATTACAGATAGAGAAAATAAAAAAACAACAAAGGTAGTTATAGCGCGGGTAGTAAAAAATCCTGCTAATAAAGACTACGAACGACGTGGAGTAATAAGCAAGGGCGCAATCGTAGAAACTGAATTGGGTTTAGGAAAAATTGTATCTAGACCGGGACAAGATGGTACTGTAAATGCAATTCTGATGAAATAAATATTGTGAAGACTATTCATTGTATAAAAACAGCACCAAAATTTTCTAATAGGGTTAAAAATTAAATTAAACTATTTTTTAATAATAAAAATTGAAAGATTATGAGAATTATATAATTTGGTTGGATTATCTAAATAAAAATTTATCAAGAAAGAAAGGTAGACGAATTCGAAGGGAGAAGGCTGTCTACGATCCATCTATTTCAGAATTAATTGATGCAATGTCCGAATTAGGATTTTCCATCGAAAATGAAAGTATTAATGATAAAGCACGATACCCTAGGAGATCATTTGTTAGATCAGGGTACGTTATGATTTCAAAAGGAAATTTGAAAAAATCTTCGGTATTGGATTCTATTGCAAAAAATATAAACGAACACAGAAATAAAGTAAAAAATCGTTAAAAAATTCAGAAACATTGTTTAATTTTACCATTTGATAATGTTTTATTTTATTTATCTTTTAGATAAATTATTATTGACAGATCAATATGAAAAGAAGGTATTGTTAACTTTTGAGATGGACGAAATTGGCAAGATTGTACACGTGGCAATGAGCGGAAGACTGATCGTTAAACTGGATAAGGAAATTAAACCAGGACAAATTATCATTGATAACAAAGGAAATAAAATTGGAAAAATTATTGAATTGATAGGACCTGTAAGTTCACCATATGCGTCAATTGAACTTAATAATAAAGAATATAATAAAAAACAGTATTTTAACGGATTACAAGTTTATCGTAGTGAAAGTAATCAATTTGCATTTAAAAAACAAGAAACCCGAAATAGAAAATTTACAAGAGGTGGAAAAAAGACTAGATGAGCTATCCAAATTCTGGAAGGTGCGATAATTGTGATTGTGGACTTATTTATGATTACAGCAAGGGTGAATATATTTGTGAAAAATGTGGGATTGTAGTACTGGATCAAATTTATGATTATGGGCCTGAAACACATTCAACCGATTTTGAAGAAAAAAATCGGAATGTGAGAGCAAGTGGTTCATTAAGTCACTCACAACACGACTATGGACTAAGAACTGAAATCGGTTCTAGTACAAAGGATTTTGGTGGAAAAACCATTAATTCAAAAATGATAAATGAATTTAACAATATGAAAAGATGGCATTCGAGATTAAGGATTTCCTCATCTAAAGAACGAAGAGTATCCAATGTGCTTTGTAAAATTAATGAATGTTGTTCATCATTGCTATTACCGAAGACTATTTCTGAAACAGCTGCCTTAATTTATAGAAATTTTGAAAAAAACAACGACGCCAAAGGAAAATCAGTGATATGCATGGCTTCTGCATCCATATACTACGCATGTAAAAGATGCTCAATATTAAGATCCATGGAAGAAATTGTTACCTCCACCGATGTCTCATCACAGAAACAGACGAATATAAAATTGGCTTATAAATACTATCGGAGTTTGGTAATGGACATGAACCTTTTTGAAACTGGAAGTGCAGATAACAAAAAATCTTTCACATCGTTTTCAATTGACAAAACCAATAATGACAACGAAAACGAAAATCATCAAAACACTTTAACGATGATGACACAAGAAAAGACTATTTCATTTCAATCTAGGAATCATGTCTTGTTGCATCAGAAAGACAGGTTAAAAATTGATCAATATATTTCTAAACTTGCAAACATGGCTAAGATTGATACCAAAATAGAACGTCTGGCTATCGATCTTGCTCACAAAATAAACAGCTCTTTGATCATGGATGGTAAATCACCAAATGGGATTGCTGCAGCGTATATCTATCTTTCATCAATTTTACTAGGAGTTGATCTTCTCCAAATAGACATATCTGGTTTGGCAGGCGTTACCGAAGTAACCATCAGAAATAGATGTAAAGATATCCTTTTAAATTCAAAACTACTAGTTACTGTAAAACCATTAATCATTAATTAATTACTGGTGTTAAATCATTTTAAATAAGTTTTTATTTAGTTTAGTTGAATGCAAAAAGATTTTTTTGAAATTGACAGACTTGTAGAAGATTTAGCTAAAATTTATGCTACGGCATGTGCAACCAGTTGGTATAAGGTTATTCTAGATAATAAACCTATTAGAAAACCATCTAAAGAGGAATACAGGATCAAAGTTTCTGAATTTATGAAACATTTTGAATACACCTTGTCCACATTTCCAAATACTAGCGAGGGAATTGGGTTCAAAAATTATTCTTTAGGATTATTAAAAAATGCTATAGATGAAGTACTGTCCGGAAATAATAAAGAGGTAGAAAGAAGGTTTAAATATTTTTCAGATTACTTATAATCCCTGGTTTGCTGCACAACTAGTTTTTACAGACATTACCTTATCATTCATCCAATATCTATCTGACTGTTATACTTGAAAATTAGTTAAACAGTGATACTTTCAACATTATTTCCTTTATCATGTTCTCAAATCTGATTGCAGCAACATATTCACTAAACATTCTTTTTATATGTGAAAAGACGGATTCTACATTCCATCTTTTTCCATAGATTACGTTACTTTTACACTATTGTAGGTTGATTTTCTGTTTTTGTACTGTCATATTTATGAGTTAATGATTTTCATTTCTGCACCTTACATTATTTCTTACCTTTATTAATGGACTTATTCCCTTAAATAACAGAAGCTAAAAATTCTTGTTGCTGTCACATGACCATATGCTATGACTGCATCTACTTGCTTGTTCTACTTGATTGTAATACCATCAGCCAATATTGTTAATACTTTACCATCATGTATCTTATCACTAGTAACATGGATGGATAAAATTCTCTTTTTCATGATGTCTACTGCAAGATGTATTTTTAGATAAAGACTCTTTGCATTCCATTTGTGTGCAATCCACTCTCCCACCGTTTGATACTTTTATCCATAGATTCAACTGCAATTCCAAAATTATCATCATGTAAACTGGATCTGTTATCTGAAATATTGATATCTGGTCTGTTTGTTCTCCTGCTGATTTGGCCATAATCTGGAATCGATAGTAACGTAATGTGGCCGTACTCTTTTACTATGCCTTCTGTCTGTATGGAAGGTAAGTGAAAGTATATCATCATATATCCAAGCAATCTAATAAATGAATCTGGATATAAAAATTTTCTATCTCTCTTGTTCTTATTCATCGCCTCGAATTCGACATACCATTATCAATAACATCAAAACTAAGTAATACCTGGCCCCCCGTCTCAGAGAATCATTGTATCTCTTCCAGTTAACATAAAATCTTGAATGGGTCAGCTAACTGTGTCGGTAATCATGATTTGTGCAACAAAGCAGCAATTGCCATATTTTACACTAATGTTAAATACATTTTAATGGTTTGTCATTCTAAAATTGATATCCCCATTACAAATCAATTATTACGATAAAGTTTCTTTTATTATTCAACAATATTTGATTTTCTGTTATTTCTTATTTTTATTTTTCTCCAAAATTATATGCCTTGTAACCAAAATTATTCCAATTATTGGAAAGGCTGAAATAAATAGGTACTGAAATAAAGACACGTATATTGATGGTTCAAAGAATCCCAATCTTATCGCTGCCAATAACTCTAATTTTGAAATCTTGTATTAGATTCATTTAAATACTTAAATAAGATATTTTGCCAATCTGCAAATCCATCAGGAACTAACGGATAATTATTATAATGTTCTACCAATTTTTTATTCATAGAAGCTGTATATTTGAGGTTATCTGCTAATTTTTTATTCATTGCACCCCGAATTAACAACGATAACTTGTCAACGGTATTAAATTCAGGATGTTCACCAACAGTAATTTTTTCAATATCCAATTTTGACAGAAAATGTTTCATACCGTAATTGATTTGTTCGTTTGAAAGAGACTGTAGCAATCGACGAAATATTTCAAGGCCTGCAGTTTTGTATCCATAGTCTTTTATAAAATCTAGGTTGTATTTCCATAACCCATTTTCTGAAACATCATTACTTTGTATGGCTTCTACTATGTTTCTTCCTGCAATCGTGGCTGCTATAATTGCTGGTCCTATTCCTCCTGCATCTAACGGTTTTGGCATCCATGCAGAATCCCCAACTAGCATGTATCCATTTCCGACCATACAGTCATTCTGTCTCCTAACTGAAACTTGCCATGTCCCCCAATTATTGCCGATATCCATTTCATCATCTGATAGTTTTGGTTTTGATATTATTGGATTTGAACTTACATATTCATCAATTAACATCTTTAGATCTTTGTTTTTCCCCATTTTTTTATTATAGCTTATAAACGCCTTCTGTTGAACTCCAAGTCCTATGTTGACCTTATTTTTGCCCTTAGGAAACACCCAACCATATCCTCCAGGTGCCAGATTTTGATCTAAATGTATAATACAATAATCTGGATCAAAATATGTTTTATCATCACCATCAATATCAAAATCATAAATGTATCTCCCAGTAGACTCCAAATCGTCCCTATCAATTCTTTTTTGTATAAAGGATTTTATCTGAAGATTTGTACGTAACACCGAAGTTACTCCAGTACAATCAATAACTAGCTTGCCTGTTTTTTTTATAATTTCCTTATTTTTGAGATCTTCTCCTTCAACTCCTACTACATAATTATCCTCTATTATCAGAGAACGTAAAGCAGTATTATCCAGCACCTCAATTCCAACTTTTAACGCATCTTGTAATTGTTTTTGAGGCAAAACACGTCTATTAAGTATATACCCTTCACCATCAAAGGAAATGGCAGTTTCGTGGTCTGGCGAATATGCAATAACTCCATTAACGGGATGTTCTATTTCAGGACTTGACCATGATATACCAATTCTGTTGGTCATGTAATCAACACTATTCTTTCCAACCGCATCTCCACAAACCCAGCCATTCATGGTTTTTTTTCCCAGATCAGAAATAGGATTCCTGTCTATGACTAATATTTTTAATGATTGTTTTGAATAAAAGGCAGCTGAGGATGCTACTATCATACCAGCAAGTCCTCCACCTGCAACTATCACATCATACTCACACGATGAATGCATTATTTTGATACGATATACTGAAAAAAATGTATTATATTTATAGTTAAGTAAAAAAAATTTTCAAAAAAGCTTGTTAGATTGGAACTGCTAAATAAGATAAATATTCAAATTTCCATTTTTCTTAAAACCAAAAAGTCTTTCTCAAAACTTTGACAAATGTAATTTTTGCTTTTATGGGTGAGTAAAAAAATAGATATTGTCATACGATTTTTTAAAAATACAGCTTTTGTTTTTTTATTTTGTATTATCCCATAGCATCTGTTACACTCTTCCTTCATACAGTAAAGGTAAAGAGGAGTGCTACATCCGATGCAATATAGAAGAGTCTATAAAGATAAGACGATTGTGTATCAGACGCAAATTAGATAGATAGTAAATAACATACATCTGCAAGACAATTAATATTTCAAGAACACGTTTTTACAGATACTGGTACAGATATCAAAAGGATGGATTTGACGGACTAAATGAAAGGTCCAAAAGATCACATAGGATACACAGAACAGACAGAAAAGTAGAATAAAAAATATCGCAGATCAAAAAACAACACAGATACTATCCTGCTAGGATATAGAGAATTCTACAAAACCAGCATGACATAAGAATTGCTCACATGATCATATATCGAGTTTTATGCAGAAATGGATTAAACAGACAGTTATCAAAACTACGAATCAGACAAAAATATATGCGATTTGAGCGTGAAAATACAAATGAACTCTGACAGACTGACCTAAAAGTTGTGGGAAATAGAAAAATGGTATTAATACTTGATGACTACAGCAGGCATATACTATCATCACAAATATACGTACATGTGAAAGCTGACAACATTTTATGGTTGCTAAAAAATACCATCATAAGGCGTGGAAAACCACTTTACTTACAGACCATCGACACTAGTTCTACAATAAATATTGCAAATCTGATTTTGATTTATTTTGTATCCAAAATAATATTGTACATGTTATGGGTGCAATAGGTAAATTAACCACACTTGATAAGATAGAAAGATGGCATCATACATATGATGTAGAAAAACCATGTTTTAAAATCAAATACAATTCATTAAATACTACAACAACAAAAGAGTACACATGTCATTGAACTACATGACACCAAGACAGGTGTATGAAAGTAGAGGTGTAACACATGTGTTGGGATAGTACACAATTTTTTTTATTTTAATTTATTTATATGCAACTACAATTATTGCTGCACCTAAAAATTTTTTAACAAAAGTAATACGAGAAAATTTTTTAGACAACAATTTATCTAACTTTCTATTTTGAGGCCATTTTTTAAAGGTTCCATAAATGGTATTAAATCTAAATCCATCTTTCCCGGCTACCATAAATGCCATTATTCCCAATACATATTTTAAATAAAAGGAAACCCCTCCCCTTACAATTCTATTATCAGGTTTTCCTAAGTCTACTATTATCAGTCTACCATCTTTTTTCAATATTCTTTGCATCTCTGAAATCGCTTTTTCTAAGTTAATTGAATCTCTCATGGAATATCCACACATAACTACATCAAAGATATTATCCTTAAAAGGAAGAAATTCAAAAATCCCTGAAGATTGTTCTATATTGTAAAATCCGAAATTTTCTTTGGATTTTTTTAGCATTTCAAATATGGGATCGTACATTATTATGCTTACCTGATTGTCAAATTCATCTAAGGTTAATTGAGACATGTTTCCAAATCCTGACCCAGCATCTAATACAAAATTTCCTGGAACTATTCCCTCTCTGATCCCAATACGCCTAAAGGTCCGGTCCTTCCCTAAAGAAATAATTTTATTAACCCGGTCATAAATTGGTATTATATTTCTTAAAGTGTGTATTACCTCTTTCCAATAGATTTGACCCAGCCCGATACTCATTTATCTGTAATTTCATAAAGTCATTATCATGTGCTTAAATATCTATCTTTGATAGTTTTTTTATATATCAAAAAATTGATAAATACCAATCTCTCAATATGCGTTGTATTGCAATTAGAATATATTTGTGATGAGTGTGGTTCGCTTTTAATTCATACTAATAAAAACACGCTGGATAGCATGAAAGATATTCACAATCAATTATGTGTTATAAAAAGGAAAAAATTAATAGAAAGTCAGAAGGTCAAAATATCAAACACAACACAAAAAACAGTGACAAAACCGATACAAACAGAAATTCCTCGAAGTGTCGGTTCTCAAGTTTCTGAACCCGTTTCATCCTTGGAAAAAATTAATGAAAATACCACTGTATCTCTTACAGGGACCGGAACTGGGCATTCTGTCCTAGAAGGACCTATTGATGCATCGTTTAAATCAAAAAGACAAGTTTCGGGAAAATTCAAAAATGTAAGTGTTTGGGGCCCAATTGATGCTCCAGGAAAGCTTGGTGTATGGGGTGACAACGTCTGTGTAGATTTTGATATATGTATT
>QCWD01000049.1 GCA_013114725.1 Nitrososphaeraceae archaeon
GATAGGTAATCCATATATAATTTTGTTATATTACTTTCTAATAGAATCAATATGAATTCAAAAACATTATCTATCTACGCAACAATAATGGCAGTAGTATTAGTGACAGGAGTTGCAAGCGTATCAGCAAGTCCAGTATATGCAGACGGTGGCGACGAAGTAAAACTTAAAAACAAAATGGTAAATGAAGATTGTGAAGAAGCATTGTGCGTTAATGCAGCCCTTAACTTTGCTAACCACGATATAATAGTTGTAATACCATAGAACTACATCTTTTTTTTTATTTTTTGATTTTGATTTTATTTATCTTCATTCATTTCTAAATACATTTTTAAAAATATTTTATTTATATTATTTTTATCAATATTTTTTCTTAAAACTTTTCATAAAAAAAATTATTATTTTTTGCTGTGAATTAATTAGACATAAGATTTTGGTATTAAGTTACCTTACCCTAATATAATATATTTTTTAAATATAATTGAAATAAATATGATAAATAGGAAATCTGTTACATTAGGAATGCTGACAACGGTTTTGGCATTATCTATTGCCTTAATAACACCAAACGAAATGCAATCAGGATTTGGAATAGAAAATATTAAAGCGGTCAATATGACAAATTTCAGCTGCACAAATGAGGAATGTCTGAATGTTTTATCCCAAATTGAGGGCTTAAAATTAGATAGTGATAATATCATGAGCAGTCTAAATACGGATTTGAATTTTGATCAGGACATGTTGAAAAACATATTCAACGGCCAGCTTCCAATTGATGAGGAACAATTTAGCCAGATCGATGAATTAATTAAATCGTTGCTTCCGAGATAAAAAATAAACAGCCATTTTTTCTTTTCATTTTATTTTTTTAATATTTGTCCATTTATATCTAATCTATTGTCATTTTCATATCACATAAATATACAAATCAATACCATATCACCTGAGTGTTAATAAATATAAATTACCATAAGCAATCTATAAATAATTAATCTCTCTTTTTATGAGAATACTTGCTGTTAATAAGATATATTCCAGAAAGAATTATTACGGTTGCAAATATTTGATGATTGCCAATAGATTCATGTAAAAATGCTGATGCAAATATCATACCAAATACAGATGTCAGAGAAAATATCAATATTGTTCTTACTGTGCCTATAATTTTTAATGATTGCAAAAAGAAAAAGAGAGATCCTCCAAATCCAAGAATTCCTAAAAATAATATATTTGGTATTTGTTCATATTTAACATTAATTGAAATTCCACTCAAAATAATTATAACAAGCAAGATAGTTCCTCCTATTATAGACTTTGTAAAAACTATTCTGTCAATTGGAACCCTTGATGCTATTAATTTACTAACATTATTATCCATAGCCCAAAATAATGTTGAACATAGGACAAGTAAATTGCCCAAATCCAAACTCAATATTTCTTTAGAAAATGAAAGATTTGTAGTAATAATTGATACACCTATTATAACCAACAAGATGGCCAGATATCCAATTTTATTTACTTTTTCCTTGAAAAACAAAATAGCTATTAAAACAGTAAATAATATCTCACCGTTGATGAGAACAGATGTATCAGTAGCTGTAGTCAAATTTAATCCTGAAAAATAAAATACCGGTGCAAGAATTCCTCCAAATCCTGCTGATGCAAATATCAACAAATAATTTTTTTTATCGATAACTGACTTTCTGTAATTTATTATTGTTGATGGTGCAAAGACAAGTGCAGAGATAAGATAGACCAAAGAAGAGATCAGCAATGGATCTATAGAAGATAATACTGGTTTTGCCACTGTGGAAACAGAACCGAAAAGTAATGCAGCAAGACCAGCACAGATATATCCGACAAAAACGAGATTATCTGTATTATCAAATATTTTTTTCAAAAACTATACACTATCTTTTCTTTTTTTTCTTGTTATCAATCTATTTGAAAAATTCTGTAATTGTAGTTTGTTCTTTTTTCTCCTCTCCAAAAAGATACTTTAGCTCCATAATTATAGACTCTACTCTACTAGACAGATAATTTCCGATTTTGTATTGACTGTACATGTTTGTAGCTATTGAAGCGTATTTTTCAACTGAATTTTTACTAACAGTTTGAATCAGGTTATTGTTGCATCCCAGACATCTACCAATAACAGGCATACGACGATATTTTTCACCACATTTGGTACATCGAAAAGATTGTGAAGAATATGACCTCATATTTCCCATAATATCTGGAAGTATATGAGTGGTAAGCACCATAGAGACTACTTCATCTGGGTCTACTGCATTTATTAGTTTTGCAGTTGCTATCTGCATATCTAATTTTTCTGTCATGGTATTTAATCTAGAATAGGCACTTCTCTGCAATTGGGTAGTTAAAGTATTAGTTGAGTGTGTAAAAGCGTAATCAAAAAATTGTTTTTCAGTATCGATTCTATTTTTTATGATTTCTATATCTTTTGATAATTCCTCGGCTTTTTTATCTTCTAATGAATAGTCATATAATTTTAATGGGTATTTTGTAACTATATCAATATTATGTGCCTGTCTCTGTACTTCATGTGGTAAGACTATGGGTTGTATTAATAAAGGAGCATCCATTAATCCACCAATTTTATCAGGAAGAAAGTCATATGAAAAATTAAGAAATGCATCAAGTAGTAACATGACAGAATCGGCATCTCCATCACAATCCCTTCTTTTTGCAGAGTGCCAAATAGGTGAAGCCAAACATACCTGTGAATTTGTAAATCCTATAATTCTTCCAAGTATACCAACGGAAGTATGAGGAGCAAGTCCAACTATCATCTGGCCAATAAGGTCATGTACCGTTTTAGCTTTATAGAATGGTTCAAGATTATACAAAAATACAAGCTCGTCATCGATATATTTTGATACACGAAGTAAATGTTCAGCCGTTTCTAATGGTAATATAACATCTTGAAGCATTAATTCAATTAATTGATCGGATGATTCTAAATCATGACCGTAATAATCTTTTTCATATCCCAGTTTTTTTAGCTTATCAACATCTACCATTATCCATTCAGGTTTAAAATGAGTTAATGGTTCGTTGGTAGCATCGTATCTTATTGTTCCATCTTTAAATGCATACAGACTGTACTTTTGACGAAGTATTCCCTTTTCCAGTGGTTCTGCAGATTTATTCTTGCTCATTAGGGATTTCACACCCTTTAAAGGTTCTAATGCCTTTATTCCCAATCTTTTTTCGGCTTGATTAATCATTTTTTTAAGTGGAAAATTTACAGGCGAATATGTTTTTCCTTCTATACCACATTTATAACAACGATTGTTATTAGCTTGTTTATTTTTTTTATTATCTGAAATTGAATTAAGAGAAGCGTGTTCTATTTCGACATGTTGTCTGCAAACTATACATAAATTTTTTATTGATGTATCATTTAAACAAAAATTACATTTTGTACCAATAGAAGGTGTTTTACAAATATCACAATACCTATTTGCAATTTCAGTATAAATAATATCATTTTTAGATGCTTTAATAATATCGCGAGTAGCACCACCTTTAGAACCTATAGGAAATAGAATATGAACCGGTGGTTTCATTTTTCTTTCAGCGGCCTTTTCGGGTCTTCCCACTCTAACTGCAATGGAAGAAGCATATTTTGACCTAATTTTTATTCCAGACATATATGAAATAAATTCTAGACTGTTCTTGTGATTTTTTGCTTCTAATCTTTCATTTTCGATATTTATATTGCTACAGTAACAAGAATTATTATCATTATCTTCTTGTGTAACTTTATCAGAAAAAAAAGATTTTGATAGTTTTGGAAAAAGTAATTTAAATAACGCGAAAATTTGATCGTATTCTGTTATTTTTATACTTATATTTTTTTTATCATTTTGAGATTCATTTTCATCTTTATTATTATTAACCAATAAACAATGAATTATCCCCAATTTTTCCAGTGTATGTTTCAGTGTTTTAGAATATGAAATAATCAATGAAGGAAAAAAATTGAGTGATATATTTTTTTCATTGCGGTATTTTTCAATCAGGATACCAATTATTTTCTTTTTTAGAAAAAGTAATTCATCGGTGCTTATACAATTCCAATAAAATAGATATTTTGGATGTAAGGGTAAATCATACAATATACTTAATTCAAAGGCTTGAACAACTGTAGGTACAAAATGATTTTGATTTAAAAAATCTGGAATTTTTTTATCACTATTTGTTTTGTCATGTTGATCAATTGATAAAAGTTTATGTTCAAGTTCCAATGACCATATTTCTTCTACATAACTTGCAGGAAGTAGCTTTGCATTATTTTCTAAAAAATCTCCATAGCTAATTAAGATATCACCCAGATAGATGATAGACTCGATTTTATTTACTAATTCTGTTGCTTGTTCGTTGGTAGAAACGTACGCAACACTACCATCTTTGAGTTTAACTAATGGTGGTTCTATTGAATCTACTAATGCAATAGTTGAAGCTTTTCCAGGTGTATCTATTTTTATCTGTGTGCCTATTACTATTACATGATTTAAAAGAATTGGAACTGCTGGATGAATTCCAACTGTGGAAAAACCGGTGTTAAAGCATCTTCCATATCTTAATCTGAATCCTCCTATCTTTTTTGTCATAGAAAGAACAGGTCTCCCCGTTATGACCTCAGACATTCTATGATGAACTGCATCATCATCTCCGGTTTGTATGGCTCCTTTTAGATCTTTGAGCCAAAACCAGTCATTACCTTCTAAGCCTAAACTTTCTACGAGTTTTATTAACTTTCTACTTCTTCCGATTAAACCATCATTCATGACCCTCAATGCACCTCCACGTACTCTATCAGTGGTTATCCTTTTCATTCCTCTATGTCCTACCAGTTCAACTGGGTCAGTGTCTACTCCATCTAATTCTACAGGTAGATGACTTATACAATTAACAACATCTTCATCTAAGACTTTAAATTGAAAGTTTCCGACCTCTCTTTCATAAATACGCAATTCTTCTACAAACCTGCCTGTTTCATCGTCAAAGGAATTTGCTATATACTTTTCAAGTCCAACTACTTTTCTTACATGGTCTGCAATTATCATGGTTAGTGCTGCTTCTGTTCCCCCTGCAGACCTAATTGGTCCTGCAAATGAAACTGACAGGTAATTGCTTCCATCAGAATTGGATTTAATATCAATACTTGAAATTCCCTGCAATGGAGCCACAGTTACCCCTTCTGTTACAACAGCTAGACTTACTCTAATAGCAATATCAAGTCTTTCTTCAAGATCATTATCATCAAATTTTCCTATGGCTATTTCCTCGGAAATTTTTAATGCTGCTTTTTCTTTTGTTGTCTCAGATAATAAAACTCTCAATCTATCAGCTATATCGATATTATGCATCTTAGCTACCCTATCGGCTAGATCATATGCTATTTTTGATTCCACAGTATTGCTAGGATCTGAACCCTTGTCACGTGCACGTTGACAAATTTCATAACTTTGATTAAAAAGATTTAGAATGTTATTGTGATAGTTTTCATATATAATAGGACGTCTGATTTTTTCTAGTCGTTTTTCCGGATTGATATCCAGATTAATCATTCCCAATCGATTTAATAATCATTGACAATTTTTCCTCCCAGTTTTCTTCGTTTTCAATCATAGTACCTACAACTATGATATTTGCTCCAGCTTTTGCAATATCACTAGCTATTTGGGCATTTTTAATTCCTCCACCAACTATCAAAGTACCATCATAGTATTTTCTAACCTGGGATATCATAGAAGGTGAAACATTCTGTGATGCGCCTGAACCTGCTTCTAAATATAAAAATCGCATTCCCATATACTGAGCAGCCAATGAATACATAATAGCAATTTGAGGTTTGTTAAATGGTATACCTTTAGCATGACCAACATACCATGCTGTAGTTCCTTCACCTATTATGATATATCCAGTTGGTAATGCCTCAATATTGTATTTTTTGACAGAAAGTGCACCCAATGCTTGAGCACCTGTGATAAAATAGGGATTTTCCGAATTAAGTAATGACATAAATAATATACTATCAGCTTGTGATGCAACTCCTGTGATATTTCCAGGAAATAAAATCACAGGGATGTTGACATTTTTTTTTAATGATCTTATTATCTCTGATAGTTCAACCTGGTCGGTGATAGAAGAACCGCCTATCAATAAAGCCGAGGCACCCATTTTTTCGACTTTTTTCGCAATGTTTACGGCATCAATAGGATTTTCAGTATCAATTAATGGAAAACATAATGTTCCATGCTTTCTAATCTCAGAATAAATATAATCCTCTGTTTTACCCAAGTTTATGATTAGTGAATATATTTATTCTAACCCAAATATACGTTAGGTTTATGTTAATTTACTATGATAAAATATAGTAAATATAATAAAAAGTCAACCTAAAATTAGGTATACAAATATGTATAGCTAATGGATAACAATGAGTATAAAATAAATGAAATTTTAGACAATTTTATTCAAAATTCTACAATTACAAAAAGACAATTATCTATTATTTACAATAAATTGAATATGCATGGACCAATGAAAAATATCTCTTCAGGAGCATATTATAGACAAATTAAACAATGTAGAGAAAAAACAAAAGGGATTCTATATAGTATAATTTTACTTAATCTATATGGTGCAATTGATAAAGATACAATCTCAGTTTTAAAAAAAACAGTTGAACAGATTGAAGATGTTGTTGTGACAAACAATGAAAAAAAATTATCACAAGAAAATATTATGAATGTGATATCATTGATAGAACAGATAGTGGACAAGTGTGTAACTATATAATTCAAGTGATACTATTATCTAGAATATCACAATAAAAATAAATATGACTGTGATATTTGTGATTACGTGGTAACATACATTATAGATATCACTATATCAATATTATTCTTTTTAATAGGATTTCTTGGAATTCTTTTGGCAAGAAAAATTATTTTTATTAAAAAAGTCGAAAATCAACCAATACAAGAAAGTTATCAAAAATACAATTACGATGAAAAAAATTTAGAATTTGAGATAATTGATGCATTATTATCAAAATATAATGAAAAAATAGAAAATTTGGAACAAAAAATAGTTGAACAGAAAGTGAAGTTAGATGGATTGGAACTATTTTTGACAACTCATTTTCCAAATCAAGTTAAATCGATTACCAAGGATTCTAGTGATAAATCACAATACACAAGTACTAATATCACAATAGATGGTGATATAACAGATTTAAAAATCACAAATGGTGATAATGAGAAGAGACTTCAAGACATTGGGTCCGGTACAATAACTAATGTTTTAAAGATCCTAAAAGATGAATCTAAATCATCAATTGAAATTAAAAATGAAATTGGGCGTACTAGAGAGCATACAGCTCGCTTAATGAAGAAATTAACAGAAATGAACTTAGTTGAACGTCAATCCAATTTCAAACCTTTCAAGTACAAGATTTCAAATGTTGGAAAGGAATACCTAGAGAAAGAAAGTTAGTCAAAAGTCAAAGTTGATAACAATTAGGCCTGTTAACATATTAACAATGCAATAATTAATGTTAACAATTTAAACATTTATACAATTACAGTTAACCTTTTTAAAAATCCTTATAATTTACAGATTAAAATAATTCCAGTGGAAATAACGGGGTGTAAAGATTACTAATTAACAAAAATAATGGCAATTTAACGTTCCAGTGGAAATAACGGGGTGTAAAACAACGTCTTACACATTCAAAGTTAAGATTTGTGAATTTGATGTTAATAGTAAAATTACTTTATATTACAAACTCACACCCCTTCCTTTCTTTTGCAAAACATTATTAAAAATAATAAATCTGAAATAAATAAAGTAAATAAAAAAGTAAATAAAATTTGATTATACTGTTTATATTTTATTTGTTAATAACAAGTTAATTTTAATTAACAATGTTATTATTTAATTGCAAAAGAAAGGAAGGGGTGTGGGATTATTTTTTATGGTGAATAATATTGAGTGATAATAATATAGTTGATGAGATTTTTAATAACATACTTTCTGGTAAATCATTAATAAAAAATAGAAGAGCATTAACAATTGATTATGTACCTGATAAATTACAATTTCGTGATGAAGAAACTAAAACAATTGCTCAAACTTTGTCAGTTGCATTAAAAGGTTCTAGACCGTCCAATCTTTTATTATTTGGAAAACCTGGAACAGGTAAAACTGCAGTTGTAAAATATGTAATTGACAATTTCATAAAAAAGGCAAGTAAAATGAAGATGAATATTCATGTTCCTTTCATTAATACCAAATTTGCAAATACTGCGTACAAGGTCCTTTTTGAAATTGCTGAAGATATGCAAATTAATAAAGCAGGTAAAGAATATCAGGTTTATTTTACCGGTTTATCATTGGGAGAAGCTACAGATCGAATACTTGAATATATAAAACAACAACAACTACACGTCATTCTAGTACTGGATGAAATTGATTCGTTAGTTGATAAAAATGGCGATGATATTCTTTATAATTTTACTCGTGCAAACGAGAGAATAACGGAAGGTGGATTTATTAGCTTAATTGGTATTTCTAATAGCTTAACATTTAAAGATAAGCTAGACCCTCGTGTCAGAAGTAGTCTAAGTGAAGAGGAACTGATTTTCAATCCATACAAAATAAATCAATTACAAAAAATTTTATCCGAAAGAATTGTTATAGCATTTTATGAAAATACAGTAACTGATGGAGCCATAAATCTTTGTGCAGCAATGGCAGGTAAAGAAAATGGTGATGCTAGAAAAGCCATAGATCTATTAAGAGTCGCAGCAGAAATTGCTGAGTTAAACAATAAAGATCAAGTTACAGAAGATGATATACGATCTGCACAATATAAAATAGAAAAAGATACAAATAATGAAATAATAAAAAATTCAACTACCCATACAAAAATTATCATCTTGGCCATTTTAAAATCAAAGCAGGGCAACACAGGAGATGTATATGATATTTATTCTAGATTTTGTTTACAAACTGAAAATGAACCGTTGACTCAAAGACGAGTTACACAAATTATCAGTGAACTGGATCAACTTGGAATTATTACAACTAATATCATTAATCAAGGAAGATATGGAAGATCACAAAAGATAAAGCTTACAATATCAACAGCTACAATTAAAGAAGCATTAAAAGACGATGTTTTTATTTCACCACTAGTAAATTTAATTGACCAATATAATATAGAGAATAATTAATAAATTTTCGGATAAATTTTGTTTCTATTATATCTCATTAAAGTCGACTCGAAATGGTTGTAATGTAGCTAGATTAACAACTATAGCAATTCCAGGTGTTGGAGTAATACCCATAGTTTGTTGAAATTTTGTTTGTGCTTGCCATGCACCGGAATTCACAATAAGAGTTCCCTTATAGTTCTGAACATCGATAACATGTACATGTCCAGAATGTAAAATATCAGGAATTTGGTCAATAACCATCATATCTTCATATTCTGGAGATAATGGTGTTCTTTGCCCATAAACTGGCGAAAGATGTCGTGCCTTTAACAATATTTTCATAGCCTCTGCAGGATTTGAATAGCTTAACCCAGGAGTAGTGGCAATTATATCATCCAAACTTTGTCCGTGAAACATTAATATTTTTACACCATTTAATTCAAGTAAACAAGGATTTCCTAGCATCGAAATATTTTTGAATTCATATAATATTTTAGAATATTCTTTTGGTATTGATGGCTGTGGTAAAGCCCTTCTTCCAAGGTCGTGATTACCAGGAATAATGAATATATTTATTTTTTCTGGTATTTTAGTCAATAACTCTATTACATGATTCATTTGTTTAATAGCATCCAGCTCTAGCAATTCTTT
>QCWD01000050.1 GCA_013114725.1 Nitrososphaeraceae archaeon
GTTACAAGAATTATCTGAAGATTCTTAACCATGAAAATCTTGGATTGGACCCTAACCTTGTAGGTTTACCTGGTTCTCCAACAATAGTTCAGAAAGTTGAAAAGATTCCAAAGGCCAGAACAACAAGAAAGGCAGAAATAATAAGAGGAGAAGACCACGAAGGTTTAATTAATACCGTGAATAAAATTCTTCAATTGAAAAATAAATAAAGGAATAATAGAACATGACAAACCAGACACTAAATAATCAAAGTGATGATAAAGGTAAATATAGACACTTATTTGTAGTAATAGAAACAATAAACAGCGATTTAATTCCAGCGAGTCTTGAAATGTTAGGTGAAGCAAGAAGACTGATGGACAAATTTAACATACAATATAATTCAGATGAAAAGGTTATTGCTATCGTCTTGGGTGATAAAATAAGGAATTTATCTCAAGAACTTATTTTTTATGGTGCTGATGCTGTTATATACGCAGATAATCCATATCTTAAATACGCAATTAATAAGATACATACAAAGATAATATCTAAAATAGTAACTGATTCTAATTTTATTGGAGAACTATTCCCTTACGATGGTGCTGACTATGTAAAACCCAGATACATGTTCTTTTTAGCAGATAATATAGGCAGACATCTCTCAGCCACTGTACTGGCAGACCTAGACTCGGGTCTGGCTTCTGATATAAATAAATTAGTAATAAGTGATTTGGATATCAGACACCAGTATAAAACAAAAGGAGAAACTATTAGGTACGAAAAAGTTTTAGAAATGTATCGGCCTGATTTTTCTGGATTTTTATGGACTACAATACTGTGTCTAGATAACAGGAATCCTGATATTAAAAAAGAATACCACCCACAAGCATGCAGTATAATCCCTGGGACTTTTGAACCCATTACCAAGGATACAAAAAGAATAGGCAAAATAGCAGAATATAATCCAGTCTTTGATGAGCAGGACCTAAAAATAAAAGTCATAAAACATGAATTTGTCAAGAATCCTGTTCAGTTTGAGAACTATAAAGTTATAGTAAGCTTCGGGAGAGGTATAAAGGATAATCCTGAATCTAACATAAAACTTGTGGAAAAATTAGCTAAACTCTTGGATGCTGAAATAGGAATATCTCTACCTGTATCAAAGAAAATATTTCATTTAAATGAGAAGTTAGAAACACTGTATATTACTCCAAATAGAGTTATTGGTACTAGTGGTAGAAAGGTTACCCCAATTATCTATATTGCTATTGGAATTAGTGGAGCTACACAACATTTGGAAGGAATGAAGGAATCTGACTTTGTCATTGCAATTAATCCTGATGAAAACTCACCAATAAAAGATGTATCTGACATTATTATTACTGAAAGAATGGAAGATGTAGTACCAGTGCTTATAGAAGAGTTGGAGAAGCGTCTGGTTCCAGACAATCCTGGAAAAAAAGAGAGCCAACTACAGGTGAATGCATATGGAAAATTATGATGTTGTTATAGTCGGTGGTGGGTCTGCCGGACTTGCAGCATTAAAACACCTCACGAATTTGGGAAAACAAGCTGTCCTATTAGAAGCGGGGAAAGAAATTGGGTCCAAGAATGTTTCAGGTGGAATTTTGTATTCTAAAAAAACTGATAACAAAAAAGTGTATAATGTTGAGGATATTTATGGAGAAAATTTTATTACAGAAGCACCATATGAAAGACTAATAACCAAATATGTTCTAAATACAACATCAAAAGATAAAGTTTTTTCTATCGATCTGACTGAGGCTCACAACTTTCAATCAAATTTTGGAGTTTCTGTACTTTTAAATAAACTGAATTCTTGGTTTGCCAAAGAAGCTCAATACAGCGCTGAGAAACTTGGAGGAGGAATAGTTACTGGAGTACATGTAAAAAGTTTAAGATGGGAAGATAATACGTCAAAAATAATATTAGAAACTGATGAATTGCAAGAAATTGGAGCTAAAGTAATAATAGCAGCCGATGGTGTCAATTCTGAGATAGCTGAGATAGTCAATGCACGAGAGAAATTTACCCCAGACGAACTATACCAGGGAGTAAAAGTTCTTGTAAAGTTACCAGAAAAATTAATTGAAGAGCGGTTTAATATAAAAAATACAGACGAAGGAACTGCACATCTTTTTGCGGGAGATTTATCGCAGAATCTTATTGGAGGAGGATTTGTTTATACCAATAGAGATTCCATTTCTATTGGAGGTGTATACCATTACGACTCTTTATTAAAAAATCCTAAAGAACCAGCAGAAATAGTGAATGCGATGCTTAGGAACCCTATGATTAGTGAATTGGTCAAGGACGAAATTCCAAAGAAAGAGATAGATAATACTCTTCCAAAAGAAGAGCAAGTAAGAAAATCATTTGCAATTACAAAACTAATCAATAACTGGAATGAATTAAGAGACATTCATTATTCACATAAAAAAAAGTCCGAGTACATTGCAGCAGGAAAATACGCATCTGAGGATGAAATTAAAACAAAACTAGATAATTTAAGTCAAAAGCTTGCAGACGAAAGTAATGTCAAATTTATTACCAATTATGTAGAACTTGAATATAGTGCAAAATTAGTTCCAGATGGAAAGCGAGGCAGAATGAAAAAGCCATATCACAAAAATATATTGTTTATTGGAGATGCTGCCGGACGAGGACTATTTATAGGACCAAGAATTGAAGGACTAAATGTTGGAATTGATGATGCAGCTAGGGCTTCCATTGCTGTCGCTAAAGTGCTAGATAATAATAATTTTGATACTAGTTATTTAGGTGATTACTATACAAATTTGCTAGAGGAAAGCTCATATACTCAGGATATGAAAACAATTGACAAAAACTATCTTAATATAATTCTAAAAAGTACCAAAAGCAAAATATCATTAGATGGATTAGAACAAAAATATCAATTACTTTTAAAATTAAGTTCCAATGATCATATACGGAATTTTTTCTTGACCTTAGTTAATAAATACGGTTATACAAAACTGCTTTCCTTTATTGAATCTGATAACATATATCAAAAAATCCCCATGAGAATTGCTGAAAATCTCGGCACCAATTTTGCTTCATCGTATACACCTAAAATACCATCAATCCAAGAAAGAGTTGCCAAATTGGCTTATAATGAGGACAGTAAATCACATATCGGGATTCAAAATTCTGATAATAGTTTTCTTTTAAAAATGGTAACCCTTTGTCCTACCAAATGTTATAGTGTTGAAGAAAATAAAGTAATCCTGCAGCATGAAGGATGTATAGAATGCGGGACCTGCTCCCAAGACACATTATGGAGGCATCCTAGAGGTGAAAAAGGCATTTTCTTCAAATACGGATAGATTTGCCGGTTTCTAAGAGATACTTATCTACTAATAAAGTAGGTGATTAATATTTTGTATTATGACAGTAGATAATATACATAATTAGAAAGGCCGATATACATTCATCTTTTACCAGTCATGAATATCTGTAAATTTACTAGATCATGATAGAGTGGATATATATAAAAAGACTGCTTTGCTGTACAACCATCAAAATTGGTATCATGAGACAAAATTTTAACAGGAATAAATTTCTAATATGAATTTGCCATAAGATGGTGCATTCGTATTTTATCCAAAATTGATGAAAATCATAATTATGCAAAGCATTGTCAAGCTGTTTTTTTGTAATGTGATATCAATGGTAAGTGTACATGATTTTGATTTTCTTATACTTATGCTACAGGAACAACTGTGGTGTCGATGGTATTATGATTATATTAAAAGGACCATGTACTTGAAGGAATGTTGTTACTTCCTTCTGTGTTGTATGACCATGCTACTAAAGTCACTAGAACTTTCTGCTCGAATCAGAAAATGCAGCAGAACTTGAATTGTTTTTAGTTACTGTAAATTCAAAGCCGTATGGTTAAATCTCTAACAATATACTCGCTTTAACAGATATTCTCTATACCTGATGGAAGAAATTGGACGTTGGTCAAACCTGGCTGGAGTTGTTTACATATATGGAGACCATTGGTCTTTGCATGATTAAAACCTACAGGTACCACCCCTTAAATTAGGAGTAACTTAACAGAGTTACTCTTAATTATAAGACTTTACTATAGATATCATAATTTGAAAAAAGTGAAATGGACATGTCCAGATTGTGGAAACGGTTTTTCAAGAAGGTGGAATTTAATACGTCATATTAGAGAAATCCATCACAAAAGAGAAATAACAGCAGAATCTTTGGATTTTCCAGACAGTAATACCTTCAACATGACAGATTCTAAATTAATGGGGCTGTTAAAAAAATCGCTTAATTTTGATCCAGAAAAAAACCTTTATTCATTTCAGGACATAAACCAATACAATGATCAAAATCAAATTCATCAACAACACAATTTGAATAATGTTCATAGAACAGGTAATTCAAAAGAAAATAAATTTACCATGAACGAAAAAAATTTAGAAATTGTAATAAACCAGATTTATCCCAAATTTGAAAAACTAGAAAGGTTGATAATTGCAGGTAGTCCCAATCCAATCAAAAATCATCTTATCGGGAAAATTCTGGTAGATGCATTTATGTCTACTGACCCATCAGGATTATTGGATAAAGAAATTAAAAATTTACAAACAAAATATCGGTTAAACAGAATATTAGAATACGCATCTGTTTTTTATAATCGAAACAAAAAAGATGTATGGTTTTTGTTAATAACTCACGTTAGAAGTGGGGTATTTAAAAAAGCATACGAATAAACTATTTTGACAAGAAATAGGTAATATGGAAGTAGGTATAAAAAATAATCTAAATTATAAATTATATACTCTTTAGCATAACTACTAGATACAATTAAGCTTATTTCACTAGAATCACACAGTGGTAAAAAATATGAAATGAAAGTTCAGTGGAATTTATATCATCAAAACAGTAATAATGGAATCTACGACACTTTCGCGTCTCTCTAAATGTTATATAAAACATATGACTCCATAACAATATGTCGACAGAAAAGGCAGAAAAAACAGTTAATGATATTAATGAATTTTTAATTATTTGATTCACTAATGATTATTTTTACCTCTTCTGGTTTTTTGTCAATTGTGTTAGAACCTTCCACACAAATTGGAACAATTTGTTCTGCAAGCATTATACATACTTGAAAATCTTCATTAACTGGAATTGCATCTTTTGGAAAGCCTAAGACAATTATTTTAGATTTATCCTTATTTGATTTATCTGATGAGTCATCATCTATTTTCTTTTCCTCAAATTCATTGTTGTTAATTTGATCTAGGGTAATAAAACGAGTTATTCCATTTCCAGTTATACAAAGATGTCCAGACGATTCAGAATTCAATCCTTCTATTGTAGTTATTATTTTAAGTCCTCCTTTATCAAGTTCCGAATATGGTTTCACATCTCCTGACGTTATTCCACAGGCGTTAATAAAATAAAAGTCAAATTGTGGAAAATTGGTTTAAAATCATTCGATGATGTTGATTTGCTGGCTCTGTTAATTTAGCGAAAGATCTATAGCTGTGGATATCCTATTCTAACATATGTTGTTAAGATTTGCTTGAAATAGAACATCCACTATTGTGGTAATGTATAGACTGTATCTATATTTTTTGAGAGTTTACAAGATACCAGTAAAGCGATATCTATTTTCAATGATGATAAAAGAAGTTACGTGTCTATCTGGAACTGGATACAGAGATTTGGGTCAGAGCCAGTTCACAAACGAAAGAGAATATCTAAATTTATAATCGACAAGACAGTGATCTAGGTCGGTGGGAACATTATTTTTTATCTATTGCTACTGAACCGACACATCGTTCTATCCTTGGAATCTTTTAGCTAAAAATGACAGAAAAATCTTGGTTGCAAGACAATTCATAGAATCACTAGTACAAAAATGCGAACATCATCAGTATTTTTTGACGGTGGTACTTGATATCCACAGGTTTGCAGTACATTTGTACTAAAATATTATCTGTATAGACCATGAAAAACTTTTAATCGTAATAGAGTAAATTCTTAATAAAGGTTCAAATATAGGATAAAAGGTTTTGACGATTATTATCCATGTAATGGTAAACAAAATTGTGATCTGAAACACACATTTAATTGGATATCATTTTACGTACTGATGTATAATGCTGTCAAAATAATAAATTCAGTCTTAAATTAGGAGATAAAAATATCATCTCGAGTCAAATTTCAGACGATTTTTTCAATTTTCTTGTTGAATTTTATTTAATTTAACAGTTAATGTATGGATATCTATAATTCATTTTTTACGTTTATTATGTCTTTATAATTTATAATGACCGTTTTTTGTTGTTTTATATTATGTCCTGCATAATTACGGAAATGATATGAAATTAACATGGGAAAAACATGAATGTCGATTGACTTGCCAATAAAACTATCATTTTTGGAAATGAATTTGAGAATAATATCATCAGGCGATGATTGATTCAATTTTTTAATGTGTTTAAAAAAATTGACCTTCTTTTTTTTATAATAAAAAATTGGTTATATGGATACAATGGATATTAAAAGTAAGATGGTTTTTACAGTACTGTCATTTGCAATAGCAGCGTTAATGCTTTCAGCACTAAATAACGGTATACCTTCAGAGCAGAAATTTACTGCTTTTGCTGAGGAAAATGAAGCCGAAATTGAAGCAGACATCGAACAGGAAAACAAATGTAAGAAAGATACTGAATGTGAGAATGAAAATGAGCTAAACAACAGCCTGACTCTAGTACAAGGAAATCAGAGTGCAGGTGGTCAGCTGACAGTAATAAAAGAAGTTCAGTGCACTTTTGAGGAGCCTAATGGAAGTGGACTTGGTGTAAATGGACATGGAACTGTGATCCCCAGCATTTCACAACAATCATCAGTTATGACAAATGTTGCATTTATCCCTGTAGGAAATGGACCTTCACCTGATCAATATTGTGAATTCTTTGCAGAAGACCTTGAAGCACAGGACTTTGAATTTACAGTTACTGGAAACAATCCCAGTCCTTCAACATTTGCAGGTTCAGAAAGCGGTGTTGTGGTAACATTGGGCCAGGGTTCCTACGACGTTGAGGAGACCAGCAACATTCCTTCTATACTGAATGGACCAGGTTTTGCAGCCAGTGTAGACATCCAGACTACTGAAACCGGTGATTGTTCAGGCAACATACAAGAAGGAGAATCAAAATCATGTACTTTTACCAATGAAATAACATTGGGACGTGCCCCAGTATAGTCTTAAGACAATTCCTCCTGAAAACAGATAGTAGAAAACTACAAAATGAATACATTGCAGAACATCCATTAAAGATGGTCTGTAAATCCTCTTTTTTATTTAAAAAATTATAACCACTGCTTTTATATTTTTGACTGCAGTTACAGTTGTGCAATATTATTTGAAGAAATTGAGAATGTAATTATCAATAAATAAATTTTGCAATCACGTTTTCTCTATATACTATTATTTATTTATATCCAGATATTTATTTTCCATAAATATAAAATAAATTATTATAAACTTAAGTATTAACCTTATAAAGACATCTGATATTTATCATAATATTATTTTTTATGAATTCTCATTTTTAGATAGATTATTCTTGTAAATTCTGGAATTGACTCAAAGTGGTTTGATTTGAATATAGTGGTGCTTATTTTAAATTTATTTAAATCTTGGTCACATTAGTCTTAATTATCCATTGAATATTTTATTTTTGTGATATTTTGCTATTTCAATAGTATATGTTTAGGAGAATTTATCAAAATCTTGTATTGCTTTTTGTAAATCTTCAAATCCTATATTATTTAGGAGAACTTTTTTGTCTTGATTATTAACTTTAACATTTATTTCAGACACATTGTTGTTGAGCATGTATTCAACAAGATATACCAACGAATCTTTTTGAGATCCTGGATAAAATAATGGTAATTCATGAAGTGAATCTCGATGAGTAGTTAAGTAGGAATTACGCCATTGATAAAATAGTCTTTTATAATCAGAATTTTCCTTAGCATATCGAATATTTTGCCTCTCTTTGTCAGATATCAGTTGGTTAACTTTTGTATTTGCTTGATCATATGCATCACGTACAACTTGCAATTTTCCCTCCAATTGACTAGTTGCCCTGTCAAGTATTTTAAATGGTATGAAACCTGCAATAAAGGCGGTAATAGTCAGAGTAATCATTGATTGGACATTTGCAGGAAAAGTATGATTAGTAACAAGTGATGAGGATATTTGTAGGAAAAGTAGAACGATTAATCCTGCAGCAAGACCTGCCATCGAATATTTTTTCCATGATCGTTCTTCTACCGTGATAGTGTTTATTGTATATTTTGATTTGAGATCATTTCCGAAAAGTATCTCTAAAGATGGATGAGGTTTTTTAATGGTAAAAGAATAAAAGACTTCTTTTTTGTTATTTGGATCACTAATTGGAATATCAAAAGAATCCCCTTCACTTGGAATATTACTATAAAATAATTGACATGTTATTTTTTCTGGAGAAGGGTTATCATGCATTAATTTAAAATAAGATACAGTCACCGTAGAATTTCCATTTGGAAAAATGTTATCATCATACTTTACATTTAATTTAATATTTTGATCTATTATATCATAGGTAAATGAGCGAGTAATGAGATTAAGATTCCTTTTATAGCCGGAGAAATAATTTACCAATCCGCCTAGAAAACCTGAAAGAGCGGAAATAAATAATAAAACAAGAACATATCCAATCCAACTGTAGTCGGCAGTTTCATCTGAATTTTTAACTATTGTTACTGTTACAGGTTTTGATAATTTATTAATGGTGCGACTTTCATTATTCATAGTTACATCGTATTTTATTTGGGATGAAGGTAAAACAAATTGCCAATTAGACGTTAAATCAAGTTCTTTTTTAGGAACGATGATATAAGATAAAGAAATAGAATCATTTAAAGATAAAAATCGTTGTGTTATGGTATTATCTTTATAGGTATTTTCGGGTTTTATTAAAAACATTGATGGAACTGAATCAGATATTAATACATTCTTTATTGTGAGATGTCTATCATTTTTAACGTTTATAGTTACAAGATTATCTTTTGAAGTATTATTTGGGGTTACTGTCTTTGAAATTTCTATAGCATTAGTGGAAACATCAGTGGTAGATTTAGGGTCTCCTGGGGCAGCAAAGGAAGAAGATAAAAATGAGCAAAGAATGAAGAAGCAAAAATAAAAAAGCAGAATTCTATTAGATACAATCACTTTTGACTTATATAGAAAAATACATTTAAAAAGATATTGGTAACTTATTTTACAAACTACTTTAATTACATGCTTATGGTTAAAAATAAAAAATATTTGAAAAAGAGAATTATTTTAATATAAAAAGGAAATAAACAAGCGTCATTATTATTAATTTTATTGTCCTCTTCGACTAGTATCACATTCTTTGGCGGCGTAAACGAGATAGGTGGAAACAAAATTCTCCTAGAAGACAAAGACACCAAGGTTTTCTT
>QCWD01000051.1 GCA_013114725.1 Nitrososphaeraceae archaeon
TTTAATTGGCTTGATAAGCAGCTTAACATTCTTCCTGTTGGATATGTCATCGGCATGGAATATATTTTTCAAGCTTTCGTATGCGGAAACAAGAACAATTGCTGCGTTCTCATTAACTGCTAAAATTTCTTTGGCTATTTGTAAACCGTTTTCATTATTTGGAAGACGGTAATCAATAATTGCAACGTCGGGCAAAAAAGTCTTATAGTCTGAGATAGCGTCAACCCCTGTGTTAGAGCTAACAATAACCTTGTAACCTCTAGATATTAGATAATCTTTGTACAATAGAAGAATGTCTTGCTCATCTTCTATTATCATAATTTTTTTATTTGAAATATTAACTTTGTTTATCAATTATATAGAGATAAACTTAATGAAATTATAATTTTTCGTTCAACTAAAATTATATCGCGTAATCACTTTTCGATTAGAAATTGCGTTTTATTTCAGAATATATATTAATAGATTAAAATTTACAAGTATATTTTAAAATTCTATCTAGATGACATATTATTTAACAATTTGATTGCACTGGGAAAAACTTTAGATATAATTTGCACTTGAAATTTTTTTCTCGTTTTAATTGTTATAACCCTCTTCTTGTCCATTAGGTTCAATACCGTCTTTTTTTATCATTAAGATGGAGTTTAATGGAGAAATTTTAAAATAACATAAACAGAATTAAATACAAAAATTGAACAGGAAATTCTATATAAAATCTGTGTCATCTTTATAAATAACAGATAATGACTTAAATCGTATAATAATCACAAATAGATAGTCTTTTCCTATTTTTCCTCTTGTTTTCATAGAAGTTAACAAAATGTATCTATTACTAAGAAACCAATAAATATCTTAAAGTAGGATTTAATGCCTACATTTATACTTTAATGTACAATTATAATCATGAACAAGCAACTACTTGTCTATATATCTATATCCATAGGACTATCAATCATTTCGTTGAATAATTCCTATAGTCAACTCAATGAGACGTCAGATGTAAATAATACAAATCCTTATATTATAGGAGAACCAGGTATAGGAAGTGCCTCAGAGCTAAAGCAAATAATCGGAGATTCTCAATTTGAAGAAAATAATAATAATGTGACCAGTAGTGGTAATCTAACGACAATATCCTTATCGGTAAATCAAACCAGTCCAGAAAATCAAACAGATTTTAATAATGAAAACGAAACCAAAAAATCAAAAGATTTGTTGAAAGCAGAAAAAAATGAAAATAAATCAAATGATCTAATTTCGGAGATTAAAAAAACAATAGAAAAGATACTGTAACAGCTTTTTTTTGTTTTAGCCATTTACGAACCATTCAAATGAATTGGATTGTTAAATTAGGATTGCCTAAAATCTTTTGAAATTAATATTTTTTGATCCTGAAAGAAATATAATGATGACTTAATAATTTTTTATGTTCGAAATCTAATAAAGTCTGACCTCGTTAAAATCAAGGCAAAAGTTTCTTTATCTGTTAATTTTAGATTGAATTTATCATTTGTATATTATTATAAATTAATACATAGGATGATATCCTATTGTATATGTGTACCAAATTACATTTTTTAATATTTTATGGATTACTAGAATTGTAAATGTTCTATTAGTTCAAATTCAAATTTAATTTGTATACTAACAATTAAAATATAATATAATTATATATCTATAGTTTTTCAATTATATGTATCAATATATAATTAAATCTATTTGTTCCATATTTAAATTATGTATACCAATCATTTTTAATGGAAAAAAGAAATATTTTTTATGTGGTAGCTTTTGTTGTTGTTTTTGGAGCAATAGGAGGTACTAATCTAGTAGGTACATTAGCTCAAGCAAGCACATTCGACATTACCAGGTCAGAAGATGGAAAGGTTACAGGAGGAGAGAAAATTGGAGAATTAAGCATAAACACATCTAATAATGTCATTAAAGTTTCTGCAAAACTAAGCAACTCCCCTTCGATCGAGAAGGTCTACGAAGGATGGTTAGTCGATGAAGGAGGGTCGGGTTATAACCTTAGTCTCGGAAAATTCGATGATAATTCTTTAGTTTTTGAACAAAACATGGTTAATCCATATACATATAGTCAGTTTGTTGTTACAGAAGAACCAGAGAACGATCCTGACCCTAATGCTGCAGCCGCTTTTGGTGGGGTAGATCTACATACACCCTTTGGACAATAACCAAACACTTTTTTATTTTTTTTAAATTTTAAAATGATTATTCAAATTCAAGAATCAAAAAATGGTAATATTATAAATCATGCAATCATATTAATCAAAAATACGACACGCTCATATTTTTTTGTGAACAAAAAGGTTTAGAATGTTTTATAAAATACAACTTTCCCAAATTAAAATTTAGGGAAGTGAAAAAAAAAAGAGATTAATCGAACACTTCTTTGATTTTTTCTTTACGGTATTCGGTAACGAGATCTCTTTCTGGATGTAATATTTTTTTTCCTATAGCTTTTGCTCCCGCTTGCATCTTGTTGGATGTTTCTTCAAGATTCTCTTTTACCTCTTCTGCTGATTCTTCAATGTTTTCTTGTATGTCTCTATCATTATTTATTTCCTCTGACATGTAATCTAATATGTGAAAAAAAATATTTAAGGATCTAAGGCATAATAATTTTTCGAAAGTCTAACAATAAGTCGTAACTATATTTCATTTATATATAATATCATGTTAAATAATCATATCCAAATTTTAGTGTCATATATCGATAATATATTATTATATTCGAAAAAATTATTATGTATTAATTTGTTCTAATGACCTAGAAGGAATAAAAGCATCCGCGTCTACCACACATTCTATGGTCTTCAATCCTATGTGGAATGGTGAATTGTAAAATAATATTTAAAAGTGTATGTCTTTCTAATGCAAATATAGCAATATACAAACTTACGGATTACAATCTTAAATTGAGGATAAAAATATCTGTAGGTCATAAAAATAGTGATTAGAAATTTAGGTTACTACTGCCAACATATAGAGTACTATCAATACTATTCCAATCACTAGTAATATAGAACCTATTACGTTTAAAATTCGTCCTGGTAAAGATGGAACTATTCTATTTAGGAATATCAAAATTATTCCAACTATTATCAGGCCTATTCCACTTTCTAATGAAACCATAACATTTAATGGTATTAAAAGATTAATATACTTTATAATCCAAGTCATATCTCAATTGCAATTTTAAGATTACTGATTTAGTACACATTAATTCTCATAGGAAGATACATAATACATATAACCCTTAATTATTATATTGCACAAATATCTATAGCATGAAAAAATTATTATTTTTGATGTTTCTGTCGACATCAATTTTAATTTCAGGATGGACAACATTAACTTCCTATGGTGAAGTAGATAATGCAAAGAATTTTGTAAAGGAGGGTATAGATAATGCAACCAATGTAGCAAAGGAAGGTACGGATAATGCAAAGAATTTTGTAAAGGAGGGTATAGATAATGCAACCAATGTAGCAAAGGAAGGTACTGCTAATAATAAATCCGCTCTGGATAAGGTTCTAGATGTGGGAACAAAAATAGTTAATGGAAGTGCAGATGTATTAGGGAATGTTAGTGATGAAATAAAAGAAGTCATTAAATAACGTTATCTATCATTTTTTAGGTCAATTGTAATCTTATAACACTTTGTATCATATATTAGGTATTATTGATTTGTATAAACTGTTAGATTTTTAATTATTAAATACGATGTTTAGTATATTAAAATACGATCGATAAAATGATCGTAGAGGCAAAAATTGGACAAACCATAGTATTAGAGGATGATCCAAAAAACTATCAAAGATCTAAATCTAATGGAATTAATCAGGCCAGAGCATGTTAAAAAGTAGAACCATATGAAAGAAGCCTACAAACAAGAGTTCATAATTTGGAAATCAACTAAAAATTTGATTCAAACGGCAAACGGATTTGTATGAAAAAAGAATAGAAAAAATTGCTAAAGTAATGTTTGACAAGACTACGATGATGATGAAGATTTATCTTGGAAATTCACCAGGACCTGAAGTTCTCCCAGTTTCTAGACACACACGAAGGTGCAAAGATAACTCAGTAAATTTTAAAATTCAGTTCCAAAATAAATTAAAAAAAAGAATTCTAAAAAATTATAAAAACAATATATACTAACGGATGAAGAAAAGATATTGAAATTGTTTTCTATAGTTAGAGAATATTCGCAATCGAAAATCATAATTAATCAACTAATTTGTTAAAGATCAGATTCTAGTATCATTTGTATAAAATATAAATGAGTTAGAAAAAACTATGATTTATCAATTTGTACTAATACACTTAATAAGAGCATCGACATTTACTGCATAATTATATTATGTTTAGAGGTATATTGAATGGATATGTTGTATACTCATTTGACAAATTAATTCATTTCAAATACAAAGATAGCAATAAAAATGATTATGGGTCTGGATTTAGATTATACACTAAAATTACGTAAAGAATTAATTACACGTTACAAATAGTTAATTGTACAAAGAATAAGTAACATAATTTCATAATATTTCATAGTAAAATCAATTATATATTTCCTATAAATTTTTACTAAAAACTGTAGCGAAAGGAAGGTAGCCAGCTCCGTGTTTGGCTTTTCCTTTCGCTTGTACGTTTGCAGTGAACGGAGCAAAAAGCCGAAACGTACGTTCAATTTTGTTCAACATAGTATAAAACAACTTAAACGTTTAGTTTTCAACTTTTTATTAGTATTGATGAAAATAAATAATTTACTTTGATAATCATTCTAAATCTAGAATAATAAACAATATTAATGACCCATATGATGGATTAAGAACTTCTGAAATTAAATTCGAGGATTTTATTAATTCCTAAGTTAGATCAGGGTGGGAATTACTTTTATTTAAACGAATTTTTTATACAATATCTATGATTATAAATAAAAAAATCATTCTGTATCATCACCAAAACTGGAAGGACCTAAAATTTCAAGATCGGAGTATAATCATATAAATATAAGTTCTTAATTATCAATAGATATAACAAATTAATATTATATATATTAACATTAACCAACAAATTATTTTTAAATTTTTATTTCGTTATTATAAATAACCTATGAATAGAATTATATTTGCATAAATACATGTACATATAATGGAAAAAAAAGACAAACTACAAATCACAGATAAACATACTACAAATATCGGTCTTACAAAGAAAAACGCCCAAGGAGTGGCACAAATCCTAGAACAGACAATGTCCGATGAATATGTATTATCTGTAAAGACTAAAAATTATCACTGGAACGTAACTGGACCGCAATTTAATGAATTGCATAAATTTTTTGATGAACACTATGAAGAAATTGATGAATTTATAGATGAAGTTGCGGAGCGTATACGTTCATTGGGAATTAAGACAATTGGTTCAATGGCAGATTTTTTAAAAAATACTAGATTGAAAGAAGACACATCTGTTTCACAAAATACAACAACAATGTTAAATAATTTATTAAATGACCATGAGGAGTTAATTCGTAACTTAAGAAACGATCTTACTACATGTGATGAAAAGTTTGCAGATGCAGGAAATGCAGATTTTCTTACAGGTCTTATGGAAAAACATGAAAAGATTGCATGGATGCTAAGAGCATTCTTATCCTAATTTTTTAATTTCTATAAAATATACATAGTTACAAGAATTAATATTTTGTTCGTTTTATTATTTTTGTATGACTTAATTTAGTAGAAGATCCACGACTGTTAATATATTATTTTCAGTTTAGGTAATTACAGTTAAAAGAAATAGACTAATTATAATTGTATTAATCAACGTTCTTAAAAGACATGTAATTGGTTTACACTGCTCTGTTAAGTTAAGATACCTTCATCTCCTAATTGCATTTTAAATTTATGATTTCGTAAATCAATGTACATCAATACAAAAAAAGATATCCAGTTGTAGATTGAACTCATCACAATTATGTCTTCTAGTACATGGATAGTAATCATCGAAATTCTCAATTCTGTACTTAAACATTTATCAAAAATTTACTCGTTCAATATCTTATCAAAAGTTTTTCATACGGTGAGTGCAGATAGTGTTTTAGTCCCAATACCTTGCGGGGGATTAATATGTATACAAGGTACCACCATCAAAACATACAGGATGTTTTCCGTATTTACTTATCAACGATTCTATTAATTGCACTGCAACAAGCATATTTCTACGCAATTCTTTAGCTAAAAGGTTGTCGGAATAGAACGACGTACTGGTTCTGTAGCAAGCCATAGAAAATAATGTTTCCAGTGGATCTTTTTTGTATAAAAATTCGTCAATAATAAAAACAGATATTCATTTCCTATTATACACTTTTTATATAATAACCAAAACGCTGTATCCAGTTAAGACAGACACATAACTTCTTTTCTTTCTATCTCTATATCACCAAATATGGATAGGACTTTAGATGTATTTCGTAAATTCAAACCCAAAAAGTATAGATACAAAGAATACATCACTATGACAGTGGATTTTCCGTTTTTATTGAATTTGATCATTTTTTAGAAATAGGATTTTCACATCTATAGATTTTTCGTTAAATTAAGAGCCTTATAATAATAAGATTTAAAATATAGTTAGGTTGAAAAAAAATCATGTCAACTTTTGAGAGAAAATTTAATTTCCGAAATTAAACCATAAAATAGATTATGGTTTAATTTCATATACCATATTTATTGGAGTATCTATAGCTCTTTTAAAATGTGTAAAGCCGCTTTTATTTACAACATCTCTGATTTTTTCTTCTCCAGCTTGTGCTCCCAATGCTGGACCATTGAAAGATAATGAATTTGGTACACATATTAATGTAGAGGCAGCATAAAATGTCTTAGAGATAGGATTAATATTGTCTTCGAGTTTGTTTTGAGCATTTGGTTCAACTACCATACAAACCCCATCTTCTTTATTGATTGAACTCAATACATGAGCTAAGGCACCTTTAGGGTCTCCCATGTCATGAATACAGTCAAAAAATGTGATGAAATCGTAATTTGTACCCGGAAATTCTGATGCGGAAGATATCTCAAATTTCACATTATTTAAATTCTCTTGTTTTGCGAGATTATTGGCTTTTTCAATCGATTCTTTGTGGAAATCAAATCCAATAAATTGTGAATTTGGGAATGCCTTTGCCATAAGTACTGTGCTTATTCCATAACCACATCCTACATCTGCCACATTTATCCCTTGTTTAAGCCTTTCAAGAATTTTTCCATTATCTATTGCGGGAATCCATGAGTTTAATAAGTTACCAATATATCCTGATCTAAAGAATTCAGCAAAACCTTCTGCCATGCAAGGATGATGATCAAACCAAGAAAAAGTTCTTTCATTTTTGAACATTTTTATAAATTCTTCTTCATCTTTAAAGTATGATTTTATTGCCTTAAACGCACCTTGTATATATATCGGACTACTAGAATCAGATAAAGCTAACGCATGTTCTGGAGGTAAAAAGTATTTTTCTGTTAAAGGGTCATATTCTATGTATCCACTAGAAACTTGATTTCCCAACCACTCTTTAACTATTCTTTCATTTGTTCCAGTTTTTTTTGCAAGTTCTTGAAAAGTGATATATTTGTTTTCATGTGCCATAGCCCTATATAATCCCAGTCTTTCTCCCAGAATGACAAGCATAGCAGTAGAACTTCCCGCTATATCCTGTATAACTTTATTCATAAAGTTTTGTATTTTGGATTCATCTATGTTGGTTGATTGTGATATCCGATCTTGCATGCAAATACTGTATAAAAGTAATATAAAAATAAATCGTAACCAAAAAGTAATAAAATTATGTAAAGTTATAATTACACAAATATAATACCAGTTGATTTATTATCTGGAACTATTAATTTTAGAGGCAAGGTCTACGTGCAAATCTATTTTTATCATGCTATGGATATACATTATCAAAAAAAAATGATATCACAGAAAATCTAACTAGATACCATCATTCTTGTCAAAACTTATAAAAACTTTGATGCGCTGATTTGTGACACAAATTTGACCTGAATTTTGCTTTCAAGGTAATTACATGGATTTGAATTTGATTCTCAAGGGCATCTATTTATAGATCATATAGCTTAATGAATAAAATTATTTTTTATTTATAACAAAACGTAATAATGAATACGATATTCTAATATTATGCTACTGTATCAAAAAATTACACTAGTATCGGTAATTTTGGGGCTGGGTGTACTTGTTCCGATTGTTGTTGTTTATTTTTTTATAAATAATTTTGTGGGAATACCTATTTTGGGATTTGTTTTAGGTGGATTCATTTTGCATGTTATAATTTTGGTTGTAATAAACTCTGCTTGTTTTTATATCGCATTTATCCTGAAAAATAAGAAAATTGTTGGTGGTTTGTTAATAGGATTAGGATTTTCTTTCCTAATTTTTGGCAGTTATTTTGGGATACCGAGTATGATATTATTCGTAATTTCAGGAGTATTGGCATTAAAAGAAAATCACAGTTCCAGTTCCAGAAATAAGAGAATATAAAAATCATGAATGTAAAGGTCTATTTCTTTAAAGAACCAGAATTTGAAATGATAATTAAAAATAATAGAATTAGTAACCACGCACTCTTTACTATCTATGACCTAGTATGGGAATCAGAATTCAAAAATATCGTAAATGCAGGTAGAATTTGGCTTAAATTTAAAGAGGAAGATAAACCATTTGGGATACCACTTAGGAAAAAGAAATCCCATGATAAAATAGATGTGGGAGACATTATTCAGAATAGTAATGATTACTATCTTGTTGATACTGTTGGAGTAATAAAAATAGCAATAAGTGAGAAATGATATTATCTTGATAATGATTGGAGAAAAACAATTGTAAAAAGAAATTTACTTTTTCCTGGGTCTAAAAGCTTTTTTAATTTTAACTTACTATCCTTTGAGTTGCTTGGGAATATCAAAGATTGTTATTTATCTGATGAAACATTAAAAATGCAATCATGTCGTCTTTCCAAATATTTGAATCCAATAGCTATTCTGGTCTGGGATTTGTAGTACGGATTTGACTTAAAGATAGAATTTCAGATGTAATCTACATGTATTAGAAAATGATATTGATATCTATATATATTTTGTAAAATTAAGATATAAAAATGGAATATTAAATAAACTAGAATAATAACAACAATTTGGTTATGTAATTATATTTTGTGTTTAGTTTGTGGAATAATAAAAATAATGATTGTAGTTATAAGAACAATAGTTGTATCATCCATAACGAGTAAAAAATCCTTCATGATGTATTTCGTGTAATCCAAGATATAGCAGTTACAGAAAAAATAATAGTAACAACTTGTTAATCAGAATTCATCTTACC
>QCWD01000052.1 GCA_013114725.1 Nitrososphaeraceae archaeon
CAATTTTTTGGATAGATTCTTAATATTTATTTCCAAAATTCATTCACATTCAATTATTATAAATTAAATGAAGGAATTATGTAATAATATCAATCTTGATAATTTAATTAACAGAAATTTTAAACTTAGATTCTTCTGGATTGATAGGTATAAAATTGATACCAAAAATTAAGATTTTAAGATCATATTCTCCAGGATTAATAAATTGATATGGGATGGTTACCATCCCTTCAGCTGTGTGAAGTAAAGGTTGTTGTATTTGTTTTGCTGCACTAAACATTTCTTTATTATCTTTGAAAATGATAAAATCATAATCCACATGAACTTGAATTTGGGAAGAATTGACTTGATAAAAAGAGATCTTGAATTTAGTTTGATCCTTAACGATTATAGGAATTGGGATTGGCTCCACTTTTACGTCAATTGAATTACCACTTGAAGTTGAAAATAAACTAGATTCATTTTTAATAGTTGTCAAATAAATCGTTGTATTTTGATTTGAATCTGATTGATTTTGAACGGCAAAAATAGATTTATTTTGATCACCGTAAATATTTGGAAGTGAGAGTGTCGGTAGATTTTTATCTATATTTGATGTAAATAATTCAAAAATTTTTACATGTTCATCAACATTAATAAAATAAACAGAAATAAAAAATATCAAAGATAAAATCGATATCATCATTAAAGACGATTTGAAAATAAAATTATGTTTAATATTTAAAATACTATTTCGTACAATCATGCGAATAAGAAATAAGTAAACTTAAGTTAATAAAAATTTTTTTATCATTTAGGTGCTAATGCGAAAAATCCTAAAAATTAAAATAACAATATTAGTATAAATATATAATAGTTAAAGATTTTGTTCGTTCTTTTTACAAATAATCCCACATTAATAATGGCATTCTTGTTTTTGATTATGATTTGTATATCTCAAATTTCTCCAGTTTATGCACATCCGATAATAGTTGATTCTGATCCAAATCAATTTCAGACTATAAAAGAACCCCCAAATAGAGTAGTGATAATATTTAGTGAACCAATCGAACTAGATTACAGTAAGATATCTGTTATAAATGCAAATGGAAAAGAAGTAAAGGTTGGAAATCAGTTTAATCTAGACGGAGATAAATCAACTATAGGAACTATGTTACAATCAGACTTGTCAGATGGGACATACATTGTTTCTTCGAAAGTTTTGTCTGCGGTAGACGGACATGTAGTAGATAGTTCATTTACATTTAACATAGGAGAAGAAAATAATTTTTCTGCAAAGGAGGAAACCAAAAAAGGAATTTTAGATTTATTGTCAATAAATGATTCGTTTGCTCGATTGCCGGGATATTTTGGACAGATATTATTTTTTGGAATAATTTTTTTAAATTTATTTATATGGAAACCTTTTTCTAGAATAGCAAACATTAGTTTAGAATTTATGAAAAGATTTAGAATAGATATTGAAAATAAATCGGTGAAATTAGCTATAATATCCTTGCTTTTAGTTTTGTTATCATCGATTTTAATGATCGTAGTCCAAAGTCATGTTTTAAACGCAAATATACTAGATATATTAATGACCAAATTTGGTAATATAATGATAATCAGGTTAATATTGGTTTCAATATTATTATCACTATTAATAATAATTTTCATTAAAACATCAAAAAATAATTCAGATCTTATGATTAAAAACAAGTTAACATTTATTTTTATTTTATTTGGATTATTATTATTTCTGAGCAATAGTTTTATATCACATGCCTCAGCAACAAATAAAATTATAGCTGTAGGATTAGATTTCTTTCATCAAATTGCAGCTTCAATATGGATAGGAGGAATACTGTTTTTGACCATTGTTATTGTACCTCAAATCAAGAAAATTCCACAGAATCTAGAAAAATCCGTATTGACCGCCGTATTGATTTCTAGATATTCTGCTGTGGTAATCATAGTATTAGGTAGTATATGTATAACGGGGCCCATACTTTTATGGTTCATTGAAAATAACTTGTCATATATTTCATCATCACTATATGGCATAATATTATCGTTAAAGATATTATTAGCGTTGGTGATGATAGCTCTTGGTGGATACCATTCATTTGTTACTTTAAAGAAGTTCGATTCATCTTTAGGAATTGGGAAATCAAAATCAGTAAAAATTAATCCTGACGGTTATTTTCACATTAAATCATTTTCAAACAATTTAAAAATTGAATCTTTAGTTGGAATAGCGTTGATTTTTTCAGTTTCGTTATTAACAAATATGGTTCTTCCAGCTTCTGAAAATATATCTTTTGCCTATTATGATGATGAATATTTATTTTTTAAAGATCAATTTAATAGTGATTCAGAATTTATAAAATCTACAGATACTGAATTATATGATGAAAAATATAATAATCTTAAATTATGGACATATTCAACTACTGACAGTAATAAAAAAATAGAATTAGAAATTCCTTCCGTATTTGGTGAAAATAAATTCAAACTATCTTTTGTAAAGGAAAAGGGAAATTTTGATGAAAACATCGTAAACAGTACGATAAAAATAACTAATATTGAAAAAAATATAGGACCGATAAAAATTGACGCCAACAAAATCAGTGATGGGGTATTCGTTGGAAAGATGCCTTTAAATATTCCAGGGATATGGAATTTAGAGATTCAAGGTATAACATCAGAGCAAAATGAATCAAATTACATAGGGGTTTTCCAGATCAATATTAAACCAAATTTGGATGAATTTAAGTTCGAGATTAATGAATATAAGACCCAAAATAGTAGTCTTTTATTAAATCTAGTATTTGATAAAAAAACAAATTCGATATGGTCTGGGGATACATCTCCTAACAGTGGACAAATATTGCAGTTTAAGATAGAAGATAAAAAATACATCAATCACAAAATCAATAATACAAATTTGATAAGTATTGTAAAAATTGATCCAAAAAATTCTGAAATTTTGTGGTATCTAGATCCGGTTGGGAAATTTATTGGAATTTACGATATAAAAAATTATAGAGAGATAATACAAAAAAAAGTTCCATCTAATGGAACTATATCAGGATTAGAAATTGATGGTCAACAAAATGTCTGGTTGACAACTATACAAGATAATAATATTATAAAATTTGATCCTAAAACTGATGTTTATAAAATATATAAAATACCAACGGAAAATTCCAAGCCCATGAGCATAAAATATGATAGTGTAAGAGACCTTCTCTGGTTTGTAGAAGCCGAAGGAAAAATTGCTAAAATAGATCCAAAAGATGGCAAGGTAACTGAATATCCAGATAATAAAAATGGAAAGATAAAATTGCAAGAACCAACAGAATTATTCATTGACCAAAAAAGAGGTGAGATCTTTATAAGTGATCATAAAACTAACCAAATAATTACCTTTAATCCGTTTTTAGAAATGTTTACTCAAGTTTATGAGTTAGATGAGAACGGTTTGGCTTTTGGAATGACCCAAGATGATTATGGTAATTTATGGGTAGCTCAACATACATCCGAATTTTTAATAGTGTTGGATCCAGAAACAAAAGAAAAAAAGAAAATCGATATACCCACGCAAGGATCATTCGTACAACATTTAACAAGTGATAATACAGGCAAAATCTGGTTTGCAGAACAAAGAGGAAATGGAGTAGGAACTGTATTCATGAATACTAATCCTAGCAATGTTAATCAGAATTCAGTCGACAATAAATCAGACGAAATAACAGAAACTTTTCAAAATAGAGAAAATATTTTAATGAATTTTCTTTATATGATTGGCTTAAGATTTATCGAGCTGATTGGAATTTTTATTATAAGTGGTACGTTTGTTTCAACGATTCTATTTATAAAAAATCAGATAGATTTTGAAAATAAGATTAGACTAATCGGTAAATTAGATGATTCATCTTAAGTGAAAATTTTATTTTAAGATGCATATCATGTTGCCAACACTGATTGTAGTGTATTAAATAAAACCTTAAGGTCTGCAGTAGGTCCAAAAAGATCTAATTTAGTTGTTCCTTGGATCGATAGTTTTGCATTACGAAAAATAAATCCTTTTTCAAAATATTCAACTCCGTTTAGTTTATCGAGAGGTTCTGTAACAACATCATCCGATTTTAGAAAGGTACCGCGCTGTGCAAACAGGATAATACGCAAATCAGTAACAACTATTCGGTATAATCTTTCACCGTATCTAACCCTACAATGACTTTGAAATTTTATATTTTCATTAGTTAGAAGATAGTCTCTCAGAGGCATGAATGATGCTATTACTATAAAAAGAAATATTTAGCAAATTAAGTATAACTATTTTAGCTAGATCGTTGTTTTTTTATTAATAGATATTTTATATTATGCGAGTCCGTAATTTAAAAAAATATAAAATATGTCTACAGGGATGCCGCTAGGCAAACATTTTTCTGAACTTCGTTCAAGATTAATCAGAATCGTAATTACTGTTATTATAATCACTGTTTTTCTAATGACTGTAGGATTTAATGAATATAACATTAACCAAGTAAACAAAGATGCAGAAGAATCCATCAATAATAAATTTATAATTTATTATCCAAAACCAGATCCATTCAACAACACTGCTACACAAATTGCATTGTTTATGAGTAATACTCTTTTACCAAAAGAAGTCAAATTAATACAAACTGCACCAGGACAAGCTTTCTTTGCACAGATAAATATAGCTATATTGATTGCAATAATAGCGTCTATCCCAGTCATAGTAAAGGAAACCTTTGGTTTCATTTCTCCCGCCATTATAAATAAAGAGAAAAGGATAAAACAGATTGTAAAAATTTCAATACCCGCTACGGGGCTTTTGATTGTAGGGATGATATTTTCATACGTATTAGTCATACCTTTCGTATTAGATTTTTTATACAAATATGGAGAATCAATAGGAGTAGCAACCTTTCTTAATATCAATGATTTCATATCGTTTGTATTGCAATTTTTACTGGGTTTTGGAATCTCATTTGAACTTCCAGTTATAATGTATATAGTTTCGTTAACGGATTTAGTTGATTATAATTTCTGGAGAAAAAATTTTAGATATGCACTACTTGTTTTTGTGATATTAGGAGCAATTATTACACCTGATGGAAGTGGAATAACAATGTGGTTCATAACAGGTCCGATGATTGGATTGTATATGGTTGGAATGATGTTTATAAAAAGAAAAGAAAAGAAAATATTGAAAGTAAAGAGTTAATTTTAGTAAATGGTGGTAACAGTAATTAAATTTAATAGATATAAAAAATATTGAATTAGTGTTAATTGTCGATATTAGAACGTCCTATATTAAATAAGATAGAAAATGATAATAATTTAAATAAAAATAATAATAACAGAAAAAACCCAAATGAATTAAAGCGAAAAAAAGAACTGGTCGATAATATACCGGTAATGCTACTTTCCTCCATTTATGTAGGGGAAGAACAAAAAATTTACTTGATGTTTTATGATCCTGTTTCTCAAGAAATACTCTTTTGGAAAGATAACACAAATCATAAACCATATTGCTATGCAAAATTAGAGGAGAAGGAAAAGATTTTAGGAATCGTAGAAAGAGAGAAAAAATTCACTGTAAACTACGTAAAAAGAAATGATCTATTATTTGATCGTGAAATCGATTTAATTAAAATTATTGCACCAGACCCTCTTTCGATCGGTGGGACAGAAAACAGTATAAGGGAAAAAGTTTCAGCATATGAAGCAGATATAAAATATCACGAAAATTATTTGTACGATAATTCACTCATCCCAGGTACTTTTTATATTAAAAAAGACAACAAAATTAGCCAGTATAGATACATCATCGATTCCAAAACAAAAGTTGATTCAGAATTATTAGACTATTCAGAGACTAAGGTATACGGTATAGAAGAAAATGAACAAAACAATGATGAATATAAGACATATATCCAAAGATGGGTGGAATTATTAAATCAGCCTATCCCGGAACTGAAAAGAATTTCGGTGGATATAGAAGTAGAGTCAGAAGAAGGAAGAATTCCTAATCCAAGAGATCATGACAGAAGAATCATTGCAGTGGGGTTTTCCGGCAGTCAGAATTTTAAAAAAGTACTAGTGCTAAGAAGAGAGAATAAACCTAATTTTAAACCCGATAATGATAGTAAAAACCAAAAAACGAGAATCGAAGAGGAGAAAATTCTTAGAGAACAAATTCCAGAGATAGAGTTGTTTGATACGGAAATTGAATTACTTTCGGCGGCATTTAAAATAATGAATATGTATCCAGTAATACTTACATATAATGGAGATGATTTCGATCTGCCATATCTTTACGCACGATCTCAAGATCCAAACATTGATCCTATTCATAGGAAAATAATACAAAAAGAAGAAATACCAATAATAATAAAAAAAGAAAGCTTTGTTAAAAGAGGAATGCAGTCTGAGCCAATTCATCTTAAAAATGGAATTCATCTTGATCTGTTTCGTCTTTTCCAGAATAGATCGGTACAAATCTATGCTTTTAGTAACAAATATTCAGAATTAACTTTAAATGCAATTAGTGAGGCATTATTAAATGATAGCAAGATAGATTTTGATGGAGATATCTCAGATTTACCTACTGTAAAACTAGCTGAATATTGTTTAAAAGATGCGGATTTAACATACAGATTAACAAGCTTTAACGATAATTTGTTAATAAAATTACTTATTGTCATATCACGTATTGCACGATTACCTGTGGATGATGTATCAAGATTTGGCGTTAATCAATGGATAAGAGGGTTACTTTACTATGAACACAGATTAAAGAATGCACTCATTCCTAAAAGAGAAGAATTGAGTTCAAAAGGAGGCTCTTCAACAGAAGCAATAATAAAAGAAAAAAAATACAGAGGAGGTTTAGTTGTAGATCCAACTCTCGGGATCCATTTTAATGTGGTAGTAGTAGATTTTGCTTCACTTTATCCAAGCATAATAAAGGTTCATAATCTATCGTATGAAACTGTCAACTGCCACCATAATTCTTGCATTCATGATCCTAATCAAAAGATTTCTGGAACCAATCACTGGATATGCAAGAAGAGAAGAGGAATTACGTCGTTACTTATCGGTTCACTAAGAGACCTAAGAGTAAATTATTATAAACACCTATCTAAAGATAAATCAATTCCGCAAGAAGAACGTCAGTTATATAATGTGGTTAGCCAAGCTATCAAAGTAATTTTAAATGCAAGTTATGGTGTTATGGGAGCAGAAATATTTCCATTATATTGCCTTCCAGTTGCTGAGGCAACAGCAGCCTTAGGAAGAAACATCACTACCAAAACTATAGAGAAATGTAAAGAAATAGGAATCCAAGTTATTTATGGTGATACAGACTCATTATTTTTAAAAAATCCAACAAAAGAAAATGTAGAGGAGGTTTCATTATGGGCAAAGAAGGAGTTAGGAGTTGATTTAGAAATTGACAAATACTATCGTTATGTTGTTTTTAGTGATTTAAAAAAGAATTATCTAGGAGTTTTAGATGATGGAACAGTGGATGTAAAAGGGCTAACGGGAAAAAAATCACATACTCCGCCATTTATAAGGAATGCTTTTTACAAAATTTTGGATATACTAAGACAAGTAAATTCCGAAAGGGATTTTGAATCTGCAAAAGAAAATATAAAAAAAATAATTCAGTCAAATGCAAATGATCTAGAAAATGGTAAAATCTCACCTGCAAATCTATCTTTTAATGTCATGCTAAATAAATCTCCAGAAAGATATGGTCAAAAAATATTAGATGAAAAACATAGATCTTTAATAAATACAGAGATAAATATCGATTACATAGTATACAAAGGATTGCCTCAACACATAAAGGCTGCAAAACTATTACAAGATTCTGGAAAAGAAATCAGGGCAGGAGATATTATTTCATATGTAAAAACAAAGACCAATGATGGGGTCAAACCAGTAGAACTGGTAAAAAATATTTCAGAAGTTGATACAGAAAAATATCTTGACGCAATGGAATCTACATTTGATCAAGTACTATCGTCATTAAATTTTAATTTTAGGGGAATACTAGGAAAACAACGGCAAACAAATTTAGACGAGTTATTTTGGAACAAAAATTAATTAAATAACAAGGTTAAGTTAAGATACTATAAAGTGTTGTAAAAACATTTAATTTAAAAAAAGCAAGAATAATTAATTAGTAAAGATTTAGTAAGACAGTTTGTTAGCAGGTTTTGAAAAAAGTTTTAAAATACCAGAAAGAACACCTAGTGGCTATAATTTTGGAGAAACGCCAATAAAAATAACATATGAAGAGTCGAGAGTAGCAGTATATGGAGTTCCATTAGACATTACAACTAGTTTTGGTACAGGAACGTCTAAGGGACCAGAAGCAATAAGAACAACTTCTGCGCTTCAAATAGAAACATTTCTTTTGGATAAAGGTTATGATATTCATGATAAAGTAAAAATATTTGATCTTGGAGACTTAAAAATATCAAACAAGATAAATACATCAAAAAATAAAAAAGAAAGAAATGATCTCATATTAGATTATCTTGATAGAACAATACCAGAAATTAATCTAAGTTTGATAAACAAAAATAAAATTCCTCTTGTGTTAGGAGGAGAACATACATTATCATATTTTTCTATCCAAGCTTTTTCAAAGAAAAAACCAATAATCATACATTTTGATGCACACAGAGATATGAAACCACAATATAATGGACAAGAAATTTGTCACACGACACCATTTTATCATTTAATAAATAAAAAATTTATTGAAGGGAAAGACCTTATTCAAATAGGGATAAGACAGACGGATAAAGAAGAAAATGATATAGCAAAAACAAATAATGTTAAAACATTTGATGCATGGCAAGTACATTACAAATTAAAAGAATTAAAAAATTATTTAAACAAAATGACAAAAAATAGAAATATATACATATCGTTTGATATTGACGTCTATGATATATCTTATGTTCCATGTACTGGTACACCAGAACCGTTTGGTTTAACACCATTCCAAATATATGAGATAATAGATTC
>QCWD01000053.1 GCA_013114725.1 Nitrososphaeraceae archaeon
AGTATTTTTTACAACGATCTATTAAGAAAATTTTTTTTCATATTAATTTTTATTGGTATGTTATTAGTAGGAGTTCTTGGTATTCCTTTATTACCCAAATTTTTTATATCAAACGAGGTTAATTATGTTTCATTAATTTTAACTTTTTATTTTTGTCTCGTTAGTATATGGGCTTTAATGGCTTACCGCGAATTTACACATTCTAATGAAAAAATACTTGCTGCACAAAATATTGCTAAAAAATTACATCCCATGATAGGAGATTATTCTTACAAATCATATAATCCTGATATCAGAAAATTTGAATCAGGTTTTATTCATCTTAATCCATTAGATTTTTGGGATACTGAAAATATAGTGCCTTCTTGGTTGGACAAAGGAAAGTTCTGGTATATTTTATTGGGATTACAAAATTCAGGTAAAGAGGTCATCTTGCAGATTCTTGATGACAAATGCCTTTCTTTTTATGATAAGAAAAATATTGCATTTATCAAAAGAGAGTTGACTACTAATTTTAAATCTAAACATTATAGATATAGAATATGTATTCCACAATGGCTTGTCATGAACACTGATATCAACGACTTTTTGAGTTCATCTGATAAATTGAATATGACCGGACCTGAAATTGTAAATACAATAAACTATCTAAATAAATTACTCGTTGATGCTGCTGATGAGATTACGGAAAGAGAGGTATTATTTTTAAAATATCCAAGACCATTTAGCTATTTTTTTATTTATATTAATAAAAGTCTTCCAATTAGATTGGTATATAAAGAATTATATCAAAAGTTTGTTAAATATTTTCCAGCAGCAAGATATTCTTTATTGGATAATGTAAACAGAAATCTAGCCTATATTAAAAATACTGATTTAATTGATTCTATTATTGAACTAGCTAAATTACGTGGTATTCGTTCTGCAAATATTGAAAAAATTAAAATGTTAACCACTTTTATTAAAAACGAATATGATGCACAGGGTCTTGGAGAAGGTTCGCATCATTTTCATAATCTACATCATAGTCTGGATGTTGCATATATTAGTATGTATATGTTACCAGTTGAAATTTATAATCATCAATTTGATTGGGAAGATTATGAAATACTTCTAGTCGCTGGTTTATTACACGATTACGATCCTTTACAATATGTCTATAATAGGAATACTTCAGAAAAGGTTCAGAAGGTTCAGTTTGGACCAAAAGTAGATAGAACCATTAAAGTTGTTAAAAAACAGAAAATCATTCAAGCGCATTTCAATCTCAGTCCTTTGGAATATCAAAATTATCTAAAACTTTGTAATTTTAATAATTTTAAAGATATAGAAAAAATCAATTCTACTGATATATATGATAGTTCATTGAATTTATCTGATTCGCCGAAATCAATTCTAACTGAGGCTTTAATATGGCGAACTGATTTTCCTTTTTATAAAAAAGAGCAATCCGTGTTACAATTTAATTTGTTATTGAACCAATTGGAAAATACAAATCCAAAGACGAACAAATCTAAATCAAGATACGAGTTACTAGGAGAAGTATTATCTCTATCCGATCTATCAGTTACATATCTTGGAGCAGACCCTATAAGAGCATGGGATAGGGTAACAACATTATATGAGGAATTTGATTTACCAAAATCAGTAGCAATTTCAGGAACTTACGAATATTTTTCGGAATTTGTACATAACGACCTTTTTAATAAGTTGATAAACAGAAGATCTTTTCCAGATGTATTCAAACAAAGATGGAATTTAGTCTATCAGTTTTATCATGAAGGAAATCCTGCAAATCAGTTAAACAGGGTAATTCAAAATGCACAACGTACATTTCTAAATATCAATTTGGAAATTACTATGCACAGTGGAGAAATTTTATTATATCTTGCTAATAAATTTCCAAATGATTATTTTATAGGCATTAGCAATAATTCTGAAGAAGTATTTAATACTAAAAAAAAATTCTCAGAATTAAATTTTAAAAACGCATTTTCAATATTAGGAAATATTGAAAAAGTTCTTCCCAATATAAAGGCAAAATCAATCGATAATGTATTGTTAACTCTATCAGAATTTAACATATCATCTTTTGAATTATTGGATATAGAATCTATAATTCAAACTATTAAAACAATATTGAAAATTGAAGGTACAATACAGATATTTAGTCAATTTGAATATGATCATATATTTATAAGAAAATTATTGTCTATATTACAAGATAATGGATTTACGGAAAGTAGCTATCCGCTTAAAAGTTCTTATTTATCAGATATTGCGTTAGAAAAAGATGGAATGACAAATTTTTCTACTTTGATATTTGCAAATAAAAGTTAATTATGATTACCTGCTGTTATTTAAAATCATAATTGTTCATATTGGATTTTATTGTATATATCTGCTGAATTTTGTCTGATCTCTTTATATTCTGGAATCTTATTTATTCCGGTTTTTTTAGTTTTTAGCGCTGCAATTGCTGTTCCAATTCCGCAACAAAATGCCCAAACAACATCACCTTCCTTGAGATATGATGAAGTAAAAGCAGATGACATAATATCGCCAAGTCCTGTTGAATCAGGACTTTCAATTCTACGCATTTCACACCAATAGTGTTTGTTTTTATCTATTAGATGAATAACTCTGTTTTCAGTATAAATTATGAAATTGATACTATACTGTGATTGTATTTTCTTCATTCCTTGAATATCAGTAAGACCGTTGGATAAACAAACCAATTCTTCTCTATCTATCTTTATGGCATTTATTTTGTTTATTTTAAAATCATTTAATCTTTTCTTAACTGATACAATCCCTTTAGAATTAATTCGTCTAGTGAATCCTTGAGGGTCTAACATTATGAATTCATCATTTTTTCTTGATGTTATATCTTGTAATAATTCCATAGATATTTCATTAAAAACTGGACTAACTATCCACCCATCAGTTGATACTTTATCTAAATCCATTTTGGTAATCGGTTCACATCTGGATTTCAAGGATAAATTTCTTGAAAATCCTTTAACTGTTAATTCAAATCTCGTTGTAAGAGAATTTGATTTAGCGGATTCTTTAATCTGTATTCCTTTATTTTTTAGAAAATTCAAATCCTGATAAGGAAAATCTTTACCAAATTTAGTTATCAATAAAACATCAAGTCCAAATTTTCGTGCAGTCAACCCACAATAACATGGGGGACCTCCAATACTAAATGTCACAGACCCAGTTTTATCAATAATTGAATCTTTAACCAGATGCGATATTATTGTCATTCTCATATAACAAAGATAATGTTTAAATTCAATTTCAATATAAATATCATCTTCCCTATTTTTCAATTAATCTTATAGTTTTAATAAAAATTAATTAAACCGAAACTATTCTACAATCTTTCAGTAATGGGTAAAAAAATTCGAGTTGCTATAGCTGGAGTAGGTAATTGTGCTTCAGCCCTTATCCAAGGAATTCATTATTATAAATCAAATATCAATTCTAATTATGAGAATGATGTTATTGGTTTAACAGAATATAATCTAGGTGGATTTGAACCAAATGATATAGAGTTTGTAGCAGCGTTTGATGTCGCAGATTCAAAAGTTGGAAAAGATTTATCTGAAGCAATTTTTGCAAAACCTAATAACGCTGAAAAAATTATTCAACCAGATAAAACTGGTGTTCCAGTTCTAAATGCTCAGGTACTGGACGGTGTTGGGAATCATCTTGGGGAAATTATTAAAATTTCTGATGACCCACGAGTGGATATTGCAAAAACCTTACGTGATACTAAAGCTGAAATCTTAATTAACTATCTTCCTGTAGGAAGCAGGCTTGCAACTCAATATTATGTTGAACAATGTTTGCAAGCTGGTGTTGGTTTTATTAATGCAATTCCAGTATTTATCGCGTCAGAACCAAAATGGCAATCACAATTTAAAAATAAGAATTTAGTATGTGCTGGAGATGATATAATGAGCCAGGTTGGGGCTACTATAGTACATAAAACCTTAATCAGATTGTTCATTGATCGAGGTGTAAAGATAGACGAAACATATCAACTCAACATCGGTGGGGATATGGATTTCTATAATATGTTGGATGAAGATCGTTTGGAAGATAAAAGAATAAGCAAGACCAGTGCGGTTGAAGCAATGTCTCCTTATACGATTCCAATGCGTATAGGTCCTTCTGACTACGTTGAATCATTACGCAATGATAAAGTTTGTTACATCAATATAAAAGGACGTAAATTTGGAAATTTACCAATAGAACTTGATCTTAAATTGAAGGTAGCTGATGCCTATAATAGTGCTGGAATTATGATTGATGCGGTACGTGCCACCAAATTAGCTATAGACCGTGGTATATCTGGACCATTAGAGAGTGTCTCCGCATATTGTTTTAAACATCCACCTGTTCAATTACCATATCATATCGCAAAATCTAATTTTCTAGATTTTGTAAAAGACAAAAAACCAATATAGATTCATTACATGAACTGACAAACTCCTCACTCAAGATCTACATCATTTTATTTATCAGAAGGGCTATTTCGTCATCGTTTGTCAATTTCTATATTCACGATAGAAATAAAAATTTATTTATCTGCGTCATTCCATAGATAATTAAAATATTCTTTAGCTAAACCAGACAATCCCGAGTGTTCTGCCCAAATCGCAATCGGTTCCAGTCCTCCTTTTTCATTTCTGCTTTCTCCAAGCAAGATAATAACTTGCTTTCCATCTCCTATAACTCCTCCACCAAACATACTATTTTTTATTCTTACATTTGATATTCTGGAAATTGCTTTTACTGTTTCTGGATTTGTGTGTTCTGATGCTAATACGTTAATCTTGACTCCTTTATCATGAAGAGTTCTTAGCACAGGCTGTAAAGACTTTGCAATTTCCTGTGCCACTTGTGGCAGAGCTATCAGTAATTCTTGTTGACAATTTTGGATTATATCTCCAACTTTTGAAGCTATATTATAAAAACCCCTGACAACCCATATTTCTGGGCGTTCTTTTGTTCCACTTTTTTCATATACTGGCATTAACTCATTTAGAATTGATTGTTCATTTTCTTTTGTTTCATTTTCTCTTTGAATTCTTATGCTTTCAAGAGCCGTAGATGGTGATTTTGGGAAAAATTTTTGCGGTCTTGAACTATTTGATTCAACCCATCCTTTTTCTTCCAAACTATTTAATACTTCATATATTTTGGAGTACGGAACAAATGATTTCTTGCTAATATCAGATGCAATCATCGAGCCAAATTCTAAAAGTGAAAGATATACCTTAGTTTCATAACTAGTCAAGCCAAGATTTTCCATAGCTCTTCTTGACTTGTCACTAATATTCATTTAATATCTAAAAATATATAAATTCTCTAATAAGTATGTTTAATAAACACAAATTAATTTCTTTAAGATATATAATATAGGTTGAATCCCTTATTTCCAAGTACATAACCTTATCACCGTAGGAATCATACGGTTATATTTATATACAAAAAATTACTCTGTAGATTAAAGGCACGAATATTTATAATGGAATTAATACAAATTGGAAATCTTACTTCTAAAATATCCACAGTTCGTAAGACAATTCGTTTTACACAAAGCATATGCCCAGACTGTAATATGATTTTAGATGCAGAAATATTTGAACGTGAAGGCAAAGTGTATATGACAAAAACATGTCCAAATCATGGGGAATGTGAAGAACTTTATTTTGGTTCTTATGAAATGTATAAAAAATTTAGCACATATTGGAAGGACGGTAAGGGTGCACACGCTCCTAATGTCATGATAGATAAATGTGCTTGTCCAACAAATTGCGGTTTGTGTACCAATCATTTATCGCATTCGGGATTATCAAATATGATTATTACAAACAGGTGCGATCTCACTTGCTGGTATTGTTTCTTTTATGTCAAGAAAGGTCTTGAAGGAGCTTATCTATATGAGCCTAATTACGAACAAATACGTGCAATGATGAAAACACTAAAGGCTGAACGTCCAATACCGGGAAATTCAATACAGATAACTGGAGGTGAGCCATTATTGCGTGATGATATTGCTGAAGTTATTAAAATAATGAAAGAGGAAGGCGTAGACCATATTCAGCTAAATACCAATGGTATAAAGTTGGCATTATCTCCTGAAACAATGCGTCAGGTAAGGTCAGCAGGAGTAAGTAATCTCTATCTATCGTTTGATGGAGTTACTCCTCGTACAAATCCCAAGAACCATTGGGAGATACCTTACACATTAGAATCTGCTAGAAAATGTGGGATGACTGTAGTTTTTGTTCCAACTGTAATAAAAAGCATCAACGATCATGAATTAGGCGGAATAATTCGTTACGCCCAAAAGAACATGGATGTTGTTCATGCCGTCAATTTTCAACCAGTTTCATTAACCGGAAGAATGAGTAAAAAAGAGAGAGAAAAGTATAGAATTACTATTCCTGATTGTATAGAACGTATTGAAGAACAAACAAATGGTGAAATATCAAAAGATGGCTGGTTCCCTGTTCCATCATGTATGCCATTAACAGATGTAATTGAGGCTTTTAGTACAAAGCCAAAATATGAACTATCTATTCATTTTGCATGCGGTGCAGGTACATATGTTTTCGAGGACACACAAACCAAGAAATTAACACCTTTGACATCTTTTGTAGATATTAAAGGAATGTTGGAATATTTTGAGGAAAAAACCGATGAAATGAAATCTGGTGCAAATAGATATTGGACTATGTTTGAAATAGTAAGAAAGCTTAATCAATTTGTAGATAGAAAAAAACAACCTCATGGTTTGAATTTAGCAAAAATGTTCTCAAGTATACTATTAAAAAGGAATTTTGATTCAGTCGGTTCCTGGCATGTTCGTTCACTATTTTTGGGGATGATGCATTTCCAAGATAAATATAATGAAGATTTAGAAAGATTACAGCGCTGTGATATTCATTATTTGACTCCCGACTTGAGGATTATTCCGTTTTGTGCCTTCAATGTTATTCCTGAATGGTATAGAGACCGTATACAAAAGAAATATAGTATTCCGGTGGAAGAATGGGAAAAGGCACATAACACGACTTTAGAAGCTGGCTTGTACAGAGGGTTAATGCGAAAAGGTAAACCAGAAGCACAGATGGGATGCGCACTATCTGAAATGCACAAAGCTGCAGCAGAAGCATCTGCACAAGATGATCATAAAGCTGTAGAATTACGCAATAGTATGGCAGGAGCTTAATTTTTTTTAATATTTTTTTAATTTTAATTAAAGTAAACTTTAATTGATGTAAAAATTGTAAGATTCTATATGTCCACGATGAAATACGTACAACTTGAATCACTAAATGATGTAGCGATTATTAGAATTAACAGACCTGAAGCATTAAATGCTCTGAATATAGACGTACTTTCTGAATTATCTCGTACTATAGATATTGTTAATGTTGATGAATGTATCAAAGTTGTTATAATTACTGGTAGCGGAGAAAAATCTTTCTGCGCAGGTGCTGATATATCTTATATGGTAAAAATAGATCCAATTGCGGCAGAAAAATATGCATCCTCTGCTCAAGCAGTACTAAATAAGATTGAAAGAATGGAAAAACCTGTTATCGGAGCAGTTAATGGCTATGCATTAGGAGGTGGATGTGAATTAGCAATGGTGTGTGATATTAGAATCGCATCAAATAATGCAAAGATTGGTCAACCTGAGGTAACCATAGGAATTCCTCCTGGCTGGGGTGGTACACAAAGATTATTGCGCTTAGTTGGCCCAGCAAAATCTAAAGAATTAATTTTTACAGGAAAAATGATTTCTGCTCAAGAGGCCTTAGATATAGGTCTGGTAAATAAGGTAATTTCATTAGATGAATCCGATGATATTCCTCCAGAAGCTCCAAAAGATGATTCTGTAAAAGAAAAAGAAAGATCTGCACAAATATCTAAAATGTTAAATAAAAAATTAATTGATTCATGTTTATCTATGGCATCAGAAATAACCAAAAATAGTTTTAATGCAATAAAGGTTAGTAAATTCTTGATAAATAAAGGAATGGATATGGATATTGATTCTGGACTTAGGATGGAAATTTATGGTTGGGCATTATGTTTTGCTCATGAAGATAGAGAAAAAATGATGTCTTTGTTTCTAAATAAAGGTAAAAAATAACCTCAAATAACCTTTATTCTACCTTTAGAATCTTTGCTCCATTGCTTGGTTTACATAAATATACATTTGATCTGACTCCTTCTTTCATGAATCCATTTTTGATACTATTAATAACATCTTGTGCGTTTTCTTTCGTATTTAAAATTGCAATTACTGACGGACCCGCACCACTGATTGTTAAAGCTAATGCTCCATTTTTTATCGCATTTTTTTTAATATCATCATATCCTGGGATTAGATGTTTTCTTGCCGGTTCAACAATCTGATCATCAATTCCTTTAGATATCATTTCAATATCTTTTGAAGCAAAACCAGCTACAACACAACTCGCGTTAATAATATTGTTTATTGCATGTTTTAACAAGATTTTTTTTGGTAGCACACTTCTTGACTTCTCTGTTTTCTTTTTTGGAGTTGGAATGATGGGAATACCTATGACAAAAAAAAGATTTTTTGGTGGTTCAAATCTTATATATTCTACTTCCGGAATTGTTCTTACTATTGTAAATCCACCAATCAAAGACCCAGTTACATTATCATAATGTTTTATTCCTGCAGAAGCTATTTCACCTTCTGCTGCATATTTAATTAGTTTTCTTTTATCTAAATTCAAATTAAATAATCTGTCAAATGCCAAAGCGGCTGCAGCCGATGAAGCAGCACTACTACCAATACCATA
>QCWD01000054.1 GCA_013114725.1 Nitrososphaeraceae archaeon
CATGCGTAGGGCTATGCAGGTTCTCGACGGTCTTGGACCTCAGGAATCAAAAGATACATATTTTTATCCATATGACCACCCTTATTTTGGACAGATATTTTTAGCGTCACTTTTGAAAATTGTTGGATATCCAGACTCATTATCACCAAAGGTAGGCGACGTTCATTCTATAGAGATGTTATATCTAGTACCGCGGGTCCTGATGGGATTGCTTGCGGTAGCAGATACGTTTCTCATATACAAAATTGCCGAGATCAGATATGGCAGAAATGTAGCCTTTTTTGCTGGGGTGTTTTTTGCAGTAATGCCATTAAGCCTTCTAACAAGGGGAATTCTTTTAGATTCTCTATTGCTGCCTTTTGTCTTGGCCTCGATACTTTTTGCTCTATATTCACAAAAAATCAGTGAATTAAATAGAGATAATCTGATAAGCTCCAGAAATATCCTAGTTTTGATCTCTGGTATTTTCATGGGATTAGCTATTTTCACAAAAATTCCCGTATTTACTATGATGCCAGTAATTGCTTTTATAATCTTGGAAAAAAATAATAAAAAACTCAAAACCTTGGGATTGTGGCTGGTCCCAGTAATTCTTATACCGCTAATATGGCCTGCAAGTGCATTGTTTACCGGACATTTTTCGGATTGGATGAATGGAGTCTTGTGGCAGACATCACGTGAAAGTTCAAAAGATCTACATCATTCAATAGAGTTGATCTTTCTAATAGACCCTATTTTACTGGTATTATCTATAATAGGATTTATTTACTCCGAGTTAAAAGGCAATTATTTTATCTTTCTGTGGGTTGTACCGTTTGTTGTATTTCTATCTATTCTAGGTTGGGTGGTTCATTTTCATTGGATTTTAATGATACCTGTATTCTGTATTATCTCATCTTTACTTATTGAAGGAGTAGTTAAAAAAATAAGATACAAACGCTTGTCACAAGTTGCAGGAATCGTCTTAATAACAAGCATTAGTTTTTTTGGTCTGACAAGTACTATTAGTCTAATATCATCTAACTTGAACTCAGCCTATTTTGAGTTATATTCATTCATCAATCAACAATTAATGGAAAATACAAAATCATATAATTCTAGTCACGAAAATAAAGTTGATGATGAAATAGCAGTAGTGGGAACTCATCGTGTTAAAGCATTATTGTGGATCCCTGAACATGTTTTTGATAATGACAAGATTGTTTGGCGTGATACTGATATAGGAGCACAAAAACTTTTACCGCCAATTGAAAACAAAAAGATTATCATCATAGTTGATCCAAATCTAAGAAACCGGATAATTCCCTATGAGACTATAGGAAATGATAAAGATAAGCAGATTAGCTGGATATATCGTAATGCCGACGCAATAGCTACCTTCATCAACAGAGAGAATAACAAATACGAGTATATGGGTATGCAAGAAAACTATGTCCTTGGAACTTTTGTTGAGGTCAGATCCAATTATTAATAAATAGAAAAATATTTAATATATTGTATTTTATCAAATTTAAAATCCTGTAGCTAATTTTATTATAATTATTCTTTATTTATTAGTTATTGCAATATGTATGTCAATCTACAATACGTATTTGGTCAAGATAATAGAATAATATGTTTTCAAATATTAATCAGAATCAAATCAATATCATAAAAATACTGTTATCTATTTTTATTGTTTTATGAGAATTCTGTTTTATCAAGATGAAATAATTAATTTTTTTAATAAATTATATTTGATATGTAATTATGATTTTTCTTACCAAATTTCAGATTTGTGTACCAAAAATTGTAGAATCTTTTTTGAAAATACGTAGATATAAAAAATGAGGGCTAAATTAAAGATCTTATTTTCGGATTTTAATGAATTTTAAAATTTCATTATTCTGTCTGTCAGATAAGTAAATATTATCATTTGAATCTATTTCTATATCTTCAAGTTTTCCAAATTCAAATGATATCTTGTTTAAAAATTTTCCATCATCTGAAAACTGATGAATCAAATTATTGGATTGGTCTACAATAAATATATTATCTTTAGAATCAACACCGATTCCTAACGGGTGTCCAAATTGTCCGTCTCCAGTACCTTTGGTTCCCCACTTTGTTATAAAAGTACCATCATTGGTAAACTTTTGAATGCGATTATTGTTCATATCGGAGACAAATATATTTCCAAATTGGTCGAGTATACTGCTGTGCGGTTCATTAAATTGTCCGTCTCCAGTACCTTTGGTTCCCCACTTTGTTATAAAAGTACCATCATTGGTAAACTTTTGAATGCGGTGATTAAATCTATCAGTAACATAAATCGTGTCAAAATGTATTGCGACACCATGTGCATGTGAAGAAAACTCTCCGTCTCCGGTACCTTTGGTTCCCCATTTTGTTATAAAAGTACCATCATTGGTAAACTTTTGAATACGATTGTTTCCGGTATCTGCAACATAAACATTTCCAAAAGAATCAATATCAATTCCCTCCGGTGAAGAAAACTCTCCGTCTCCAGTACCTTTGGTTCCCCATTTTGTTATAAAAGTACCATCATTGGTAAACTTTTGAATACGATTGTTGTCTGTGTCACTTATATAGATATTATTTTCCTTGTCAAATGCCATACTATGTGGGACATCAAATTGTCCGTTTTCATTTCCTTTCCCGCCCCAACTTAATTCTAGATAATACATAGTATCGATTGCAAACGAAAAATTAATCAAAAATATCCCTGAGAATGAAATCATCATAAATGCTGTGACTAGAAATAAATATTCCATATCAGAAAAATTGTGAGCGAAAATAAAAAGTTAACTGAAATACCACATGCGATGGAGTAAAATTTTTTAATACTAACACGAAATTATTTTATATTTAAAATCTTAGACATGAAAATCTAAATTTGTCAGTTCATTCATGATTAATTATCCAAATATATCCATTAATTTGAAATTTTATGTTTGTAAAACGTCAAATTTATTTTATATGCATAAACAAGTATAGAAAATTTATCGTTTCGGGATTATATAGACAATTATTTGAGTGTTTTAATGTAAGAATAAAATATTGAAGAGATATCATATTATTATGTATTTGTTCTTTTTAAAATTCATGCAAATTTTTTATGTTTCTCAAAAAAAAAAATTAATATGGTAGTGGAAGCTGAATTTTAGGCTTTTCACTTTTCTCAATTAGATTTTCAATTGTTGATTGGGTCTTTAGTTCTGTATCGTTATCTTTTAGACTTTCTTGTGTCTTCTGGACCATCTGTCCTGAGCCACCGAAATTCTCAAACAAAGATGTTCCTCCAGGATAATTTCCGTTATTGTAAGCTTCAGTTACCTGTGCTTGCGTCAAGGCCAAACCCTTCCACAAACGTACCTCATCTAGCTGACCGTTAAAGATTTTTCCTGAAACCCCTGAATTCTTTCCAATTACCAATGGATGTGTATTGCCAGGGTCAATTGAAGAAGTGCTGGTAACTTGTCTGACCAGTACCCCGTCAATATACAGTTGTATCTTATCTCCTGCGTCATCATAAACACCTACAAAATGATGCCATTGACCGTCACTGTAACTTTGAGGTGTGGTTACGAATTTATCATAGCCAGTTTTTCCTTCAAATCCGAATCTTAATTGTTCAGCACTGTTCATCCAGAGACCATAGTTCAGGTTTTGTCCAGTTAATTCTGAATCAAAATTGCCTTTCATTACCATCCTTGCATCAGTTGCAAAATTAGTACTAGTTTTGAACCAGAGAGAAACAGAAAATGTTGATGGGAATTGAAGGTTTGCTGCATTTGGTACTTCAACTATGTCACTATTCGTAGTTCCATCAAAGTCTCCTGCAGGCTCAAAATGATATTTTGGTGCTTGCGTTCCTTTTGTTATAGTAAATGTGTCCATTGCATTAGCAAGTCCATTTCCAAAGAACTTTCCTGTCAATACTTGATTTTCTCCACTTTTGGTGATATCTACCTGCAAGAAACCGAATCTGTCATCTTGTTGATATGCAGTAAATGAACTTTGACCGTCCAATTCGTGAATGTTCACTCCGCCTGTTCCCACTAATGCCTGAATTATTCCTGTTGGGTCGTTATAGTTGTTTAAATTATTGCTTTGTTTTACAGGATTTGCATTTTGTGATCCACCATATGTTATTGGAAAAGTTCTTTGGTAATCATGGGTGTGTCCAACAAGTACTAGGTCAACCCCTCTTTGGTCAAATATTGGATGGTATATACTTCTAAAACTTGGGTATCCAGCGCACGTAGAAGAACCACATTCATTTGGTGACGAATATAGAGGCTTGTGGAATACCACTATAATCCATTTAATATTTGAATCTGATGCAGCTTGAGAAAGGTCGTTGGTTACAAATGTGTGTTGTGCAGAGCCAACACTAAAAGTATCTTCTGTTGTCATTACCAGAAAATGAACCTTGTTTGGACTTGTTCCAACATTATATGAGTAATACCCAGAATTGGGAAAGTTGAAACTAGAAGAATATGTACTTCTTGCTTCATCTGAATCGTCTTCATGGTTTCCAATGGCCATTGACCCTGTTCCACCAGTAAGCGTAACTCCATCCATTTTTGGCTTTATGTTGTTACCTGATTCAGACATTTCATTAATAAAACATGTTGCGGTTGGTTGATATGAGTAATCACCGAGGCCAAAAACTATATCAATTGCAGTTCCTTTATTGAAAATGGCCGTTGCCGTTGCATCTGTATTTGAGTTGCACCCCCAATCCCCTGCTGCAGCAAACCCAAGAATATGGTCTGCATTATGTGTGGCAAATGCATTTTGATTACCGTTTAGGATAAAAATAGATAACGACAATACCGCTAAAAATGGAATTATTCGTATGTCATTGAAAATTATCCTTGATCTTATGTTCATAGTGTATTCTATATTTTATCTTAAAAACAAGGTATATCTAGATTTTTTAGTATTGTTATGATTATTTTTTATCGTTGAATTTCTATTAATAATATGAAATATCTATCATCACTATTGATATTATTGATAAATCATTTAATTAAAACTTTAAACTATGAAAATGGTTAAGATGCGGCAAGAAGATTATTAAAAATTGGTAAAATAGTGATTCATTTTCAAGTTGAATTAGTTAAAATATGATGTCAACTAAAAACAAAAGTACATCGTATTAATAATTTTCCAATTGGAATATTTTAATTTAAATAATATTTCATTCATCAAAATCGTGATTATATATTGAACATGGTATAAAACTGATATCAAGAATGAAATGATAATTTTTACTTTTATTATCGTTCTCCCTTTTATGAAATAATATAACTGGGAAATAAACTCAATTCAATTTTATTTCTAGATTTATTAATCCGTGATGTTATAAAATGAATGTAAAAAATGAGAGTTGATCACATTGCAATAGCAGTAAATGATGTTGATGAAGCACTAGAAAATTATAAAAAATTTCTCAACATAGACAAGGTGGACGTTGAAATTGTTCCTAATGAAAAAGTCAAAGTAGTCATGTTGCAATTAGAAGACACGAGGATTGAATTAATGGAACCAACTGCAGAAGATAGTCCTATAAAGAGATTTTTAGTTGAAAGGGGGGAAGGGATACATCATGTTGCAATAACTGCAGACGATATTGAAAAAGACGTTGATAGAGCAACTCAGAACGGTCTAAGAATGCTTGGAGGAATCAGGACCGGGTCATATGGAAGGAAAATTACATTTATCCATCCAAAATCACTCAACGGCGTTCTTACAGAGTTTTGTCAGTCACCTGCGGAAGGCAAATGTTAGCTCAAAAATTCTCTAGACAATTTAGAAATACTCTCAGTGCTTTACTGAGTGAAAATTTCTATGGCTATTATCTTTAAGATAAAAAAATTAAATTAGTGTAAGTACCATTGATTATTATTTTATGTATCATAGTAAAAGAACATCAAAAATTTAAATCGAGTCTAGATTTAGTTGGTAAAATATTATTTTGTAAAAAATATCTCTAATTTTATTTAATATTGATTACTGATTTTATCAAAACCATGTAGTAGCAAATTGCTTTTAAATAATAATGATAATATTAAATTCCGTAAATCGTAAAAAAGATTAATTAAATGAGAGATTGTCTTCTAACTACATGTTAAATATCATTTTGTGTGCTTTGGTTGTTATGACCATCGCATTGGCAATTACAAATTATTTACCCGTTTTTGCTCAAGAAATAGAAGAACAATATCGATTTGTATTTAAATGGGGTTCAAATGGGACTGATGATGGACAGTTTTTACGTCCTCATGGAATTGATTTTGATTCTCAAGGAAACGTATATGTTACTGATAGGGATCTCAATAACATACAAAAATTTACCTCGGATGGAAAATTTCTATACAAATGGGGTAAGAAAGGTGACAAAAAAGGTGAGTTTAAGACTCCTTATAGTGTAATACTTGATAAATATGACAAGGTCTATGTTGTGGATAGGGACAATAATCGCATTCAAAAATTTGACAACAATGGCAAATTTATAAAAATGTGGAATAAATTTGATATTCCCCGGTCAACGGATAATCTACTTCGTCCAGAGGCTATGGCGATAGATGACTCTTCCGGAAATATATACATCACAGATACTGGCAACAACAGGACCATTAAGTTAGATGATAACTTTAATTTTATTCTAGAGTGGGGTTCATCAGGCAAAGGTGAAGGAGAATTCACCCATCCACATGGGATTGGAGTTGATTCGTCTGGTAATGTATATGTCAACGAGATAAGTGTGCCACGTATACAAAAGTTTGATGAGAACGGTACGTTTATCAAACAGTGGGGTTCTGAAGGAACCGGTCCTGGGGAATTTGATTTAGGACTTGAACATCTGTATGTAGATGCAGAAGATAACGTATGGCAAGTTGATGGTTCAAGTAACCCACGAGTGCAAAAATTTGACATCCAAGGTAATTACATTACAAGTGTTGGTTCTGGACCCTGTGTGATTCCAGACGAGGTAAAAAATGATGCAAAGAAAATGGCAGATTACAATAAGTGTGATGGTGGGCTACATAGGCCAGAACACGCTAATGTCGATTCGTCAGGAAATCTCTATGTAGTAGATAGAGGAAATCAAAGGATCGTGGTATTTTCCCCAATAAAATAATGATATTTCAAATCGCCTTTTACGATTTTTAATGATCATATTTAACAACCTACATTTTTTAGACATAAATTATTTTTAAACCCAAATAAATTACCTTCATGATTTAAAGAGACAAAATAATTTAAGTATTTAAAATTATATCAAGTTACATTTATTGAACTTCATTAGTCTTTATTTTAAATATCGTGCCAGGGGTATCAGAACTATAATTTACACAATCTTTACCGTGTATTTCATCCTTGGAAAAACAGTTATCGCCACCATAATAAAGGGACAATACATGAAGATATCCTTCTGGACTTACCTGAATATCAACGATTCCACCAAAACCTTCTGCGAATAAGAAGTGGTCCAGATCAGTCTGATTGAGAAAAATTTTATTACTATTTTTTTCTCTATCAAGCAATAGAGAATTTCTCTCTTCATCTAATTGAAAATTATACAATTTACCGGTATGAAAGTCTCCCAAAAACAGAGTATTTTCATATTTGTTTCCAAGTTTATCGGAATCGAAAAACTTTATAGCGGTAAAACCCGTCCCATCATACAGAGCAAGTTTTGGTTGTATATACTTTCCAAGATTATTAAAGACAACCAAATCGTCGGTTGGGTTTAGGATAATTTTTCTTGGGTTGTAACCGGTTGTTTCCCATATTCCCTGAACTTGATTCCATCCTCCATTAAAACCTGGTTTTACAAGATTTATTTCGTCACCAAATTCAGGTCCTATTTCTGAATCCCACAAGTTTCCAGTTACAGGGTCAAAATCCAAACCAAATCCATTTCTAATACCATATGCATAATACTTGTTGAGTGGATGTTTTTTTCCTAATTGAAAATCGTCTTTAACAGTATCGCCATTTTGAGTAATTCGTAATATTCCAGCTCTACCGTCCATAGCTGTTCCTTTTTTATCATTAATTGCAAGAGATCTATCAATTCCCATATCTCCCACTATAAAATACAGATTTTTATCAGGGCCTATCACAATCTTGCCCCCATTATGCATAGATTTAGGACCAGCCGGAAGATCTATTAGTAATTTGGGATTCAGTAATTCTGATTCCCCATTTAAAAGTTCATACCGGTAGACCCTATTTCCTATTGGCATGACATTATTTTCAGTATCTTCCCCATCACTTTCCCTAGATTCGGTCAAATATAAAAAAACATATTTTGCTTCATCAAGATTTTGAGTATAATTGTCAACTGCAATCCCCAACAATCCTCGTTCTCCCCCGGTAGCAACATTTAAATCAATAAGAGGTTTTTCAACAATTTGTTTATCAATAATTCTTTTAACAGTTCCGGTGTTTTTTTCTAAAACTAGGATGTCATTTTCTTTTAGGAATGCCATACTTGTTGGAAATTCTATTCCTGTATATACCATTTCAGATATCAATGATTGATCCTTTAGCGTTATAGATTTTGATTGGTTTGCAAGAAAACCACGGGAATCATATTTTTCATGATCAAATGAAAAAACTAGGATTGAAAAGATGAAAAAACTGC
>QCWD01000055.1 GCA_013114725.1 Nitrososphaeraceae archaeon
CATAGATTAGAAATAGAACATTCACAGCCAGAGATCTTTCGTAAAGTTAACAGAGCCGTAGAATTAAATAAATTTTTATTATAATTTAAATTACATAAAACTAAGAATCTAATGAGACTCTCTGAGGCACGAAAAGATCGTTATCGCAAACTTGCAAAAGATAAAGGATATCGAAGTAGGGCAGCGTACAAACTAAAACAAATCAACGAGTCGTACCATTTATTTGAACCAAAAAGCACGGTATTAGATATAGGATGTGCCCCTGGCGGATGGATACAAGTAGTACAAGAAATAACCAATAATAAATGTCTAATAATTGGTGTAGATATAAAAAATGTTGAACCTATAAAAGATGTAGTAATAATTCAAGGTGACATAGAAAGTGAAGTTACTATAAAAAAAATTGAAAGTATTGCGAGAAGCAAAATCAGTGTCATACTTTCAGACATGTCTCCCAATGTAAGTGGATTGTGGGAAATAGACCATGTTAAACAGATTCTTTTAACAGAAAAAGCCCTGAATATATGTAATATCCTATTGAGACAAAAAGGTAATGCAGTATTCAAGGTATTTCAAGGTGAGATGTTAAAAGAAATTGAAGGGAAGATGAAACAAATGTTTGAAAAAGTATATATTGCAAAACCAGATGCAAGTAGAAAAGAAAGTAGCGAACTTTACTATATCTGTCTAAATTTCAGGTATTAAGAAATTGTTGAAAAAAATTGTATTTAAATGATAAGGTTAATAATTTGTAAACCGGTTGTATGATATGAGAAAAATAATTTTGTTTTCAATACCGATTATTATGATAGCAATAATTTTTTTCATTATTAATATAAAAACAAATGATGATGATTACGCTTTAGATATTGATGCTATGGTAGAACAGCAGTCATTGTTTACTATTACAAAAGTAATTATAACAAATATTGGGAAACTCCCATCTACCAATATCAACATAGATTATGGTACAAAAAATGAAACTTTACTTATTTTAAATCCCGGCGAGAAAGTATCAGTTTCTCCTCCTGAAGGAAGCGATATAGACGTTGTGAAAATCACTACTGCAGAAGGTTTGGAGATTGTTAAAGAATATAGAAAACCGATTAGAATGCCCGGAATGATGGGATCATAATAGGTTTAATTTCTATTTCACGTCACAGATTAATATAAAATTATGTAATAAATCAATCTCATTTTATGTTTACGTTATTTTTTCCATTAATCCTTATTTGTTTTTTTTCTGGCATATTTATATATTTTTTCCATCCTACTTTTTTTATAATATTTGATTTGTCTAATACTGTCAATTTGAGTTCTTTTTTATAATTTTCAATTTGTTGCAATAATTTTGGAGAATTTATTGATAAAATCTGGCATGCCAGTATACCAGCATTTTTTGATCCATTAATCGCCACTGTAGCAACAGGGATGCCGGCTGGCATTTGAACAATAGATAATAAAGAATCGAGTCCATCAATATTCTTCGTTTTAATTGGAACACCTATAACAGGTAATGGACTAATGGATGCGATCATTCCAGGTAGATGAGCAGAACCGCCAGCTCCAGCGATAATAATTTTAATACCTTTTTTAACTGCATCAGATGCGTATTGGTACATGCTATCAGGTGTTCTATGTGCAGAAACTATCAAAACCTCATATCCAATTTTAAAGTAATCTAGTATTTCTGCAGCATCCTTCATAACAGGAAGGTCAGAATCACTTCCCATAACTATACCAACTTGGATTTTTTTCAATTCAGATATTTTTCTTATTTTGATTTATAATTATTTCTATAGAATTTATGGCTTGTTCCGCCCTTGAATTTGCTTCCGCAATGGTTTTTCCTGTAGCTGTAATATGTCCCAGTTTTCTCCTTGGTGAACTCGTTTTTTTGCCATATAAATGGAACTTTACCCCAGGTATGGAAAACATACTTTCAATTCCTCTGACTTCATATGTTCCTGTGGCATTTTCCGGACCTAAAATATTAATCATAACTGCTGGTCTTAACAATTCAGGTTTCATCAAAGGTAGATTAAAAACTGCTCGAATATGTTGTTCAAATTGAGAAATTGAACAAGATTCTATTGTATAATGTCCGGAATTATGAGGACGTGGAGCAATTTCATTTACTAGGACATCATCATTTTTTGTGACAAACATTTCTATACCAAAAATTCCAGAACCTTTTAAAGAATTCATTGTTTTTTCAGCGATGATTTTGGCCTTAGATTCCGTTATTTTAGAGATATCTGCCGGAGCAATGGTTTTTGATAAAATATTATTTACATGGATATTTTCTACTACAGGAAATGATTCAATTTTACCGTCATGATTTCGTGCTACCATCACAGAGATTTCTTTTTTAAAATCTATGAATTTTTCAACAAATATCTCTCTATTTTCAAAACATTTAAAACCTAAAGATATTTGTTCTTCTGATTTGATCAAATAATTTCCCCTTCCATCGTATGAATCCACACTAGCTTTCAACATCAAAGGAAATCCATAATAGTCAAGTAAAGAAAAAAGATCTGATTTAGATTTAATCAATTTAAAATCAACTACAGGAATATTGTTTTTTTTTAAAAATACTTTCTGTCGATATTTATTTTGTATAGTCCTGAGCGTATCAGGAGAAGGATGAATAGGATAATTTGAAGATTGTAGTGTTTTCAGTGCTTCTGAATTTGCTAACTCTATTTCGTAAGTTATAATATCGGATTTGGTTGATAATTCCTTTATTGCGTTTTCTTCTTTAAAATCCGCAATAATTTGTTCTTTACAAACCTGTGATGCTGGACAATTTGGTGTAGGGTCAAGAATTATCACAGATATTGACATTTTAACAGCTTCTTGGGCGATCATTTTTCCAAGCTGTCCTCCACCGATAATTCCTAGTCGAATCGGTGAAGATGAGGAAAAAATTCTTGTTGCTTTGGTCATCAATCCAACAGTTTAAAATTATTAGTTAAAAATCTTTCAGGAACATCATGTTACTAAGTTTTGTAAAAAATATAATATTTTTTTAAAAAAATTCAAGTTACTCGATATTTTATGTGATAAAAAATAAACATTCGAATTTTTTTTCAAAAATGTCAGTAAATATTTTTCTTAACATTTATTTAGAAGATAATACCCTAAATATTATATGGTTAAATTGTCTAGCCATGGCTACAATTATCAATATGCATTACCAAGAACCCATCATGGATTAAAATGCATGCAGTGTAATGGTACTGGAGTCATTTATGAATTTTACAATGACCCGGTCACTTGGAAGATATGTGACAAATGTAGAAGCGTAAAGTAACCTTTTTTATTTTGTTTTGGTTAGAAGATTTATTATAAATCATGTTGAATATTGTGCTAAAGAAATATAATAAAGATTTTGTTCATAAAGCAGATGGAGAGAAGAAAAGAAGCAATTAAGAAGTGGCTTCCCCTAGTAGCAGTTGCTTCGATAGTATCCTTTGTGATCTTGATTTTGATAAAAGTGCCAATGGAGAGGGCAATTATAGCAACCGGATTACTAGTACTTCTAATTTTTAGTGGTTTTCTATTTAGGTCGTTTGGGAAAGAAAAGGACCGATACGGTAAAGACAAAATAGAATAATAAAATTTGATATTTAGATTGGAGAAATTTGATAATAAAGATATTTAATTTTTAGTATTATTTATGGTATATGGTTGATTATAGAGATGTCATATTCTTTATCAGCATCTCAATTATGACCATTATTGTTGTACAGAGCGTAATCTACTTTATCAACGTCAATTCGAGTCATGGTATTAAGATAATTGTTATTGGACTTGAAGTAAGCGTAATAGTGATTATTGTTAAAATTTATGATAATTTGTCGGTGTGGGAGAAAATTTCTAAAGTCGTTTCCAAGGATAGGGTTTTTTCAAGTAATTTAAAAGAGACTATAAGAATATATAAAAACAAGGGTGGTTTGATAAAATATTGTTCTTATTGTGGATATAATATTAATATTGATGAAAATTTAGAAGAAAAACATTATAGAAATGAATTAGAGTATAATCCAACTGTCCCAAAATATTGTATCAATTGTGGAAATAAGATAAACGTGTAAATAAAATAAGTAACAAAAAAATATATTGTAACCCTGAAATATTAAAAAAAATGTTAAAAAACGGACCACTGGAATGGGAATTAATTGAAACAAAGAAAATTCATCAAAATGACATGATAACGTTATACGAAGATGTTTTAAATCTGGATGGAGAAGAAAAAATCTATACGAGATGCAAAAGAAATGATTATTCAACCATAGTGCCGTTTATATCAGATACTGAAGTTTTAGTCATTAAAAGTTACCGACATCTTGTTGATTCAACACATATAGAAGTTCCATCGGGATACATTAACGATAAAGAAGATCCTAAATCAGCCGTCAAAAGAGAGTTGTTAGAAGAAACAGGATTTGTCGCTAAAAAAATCTATTCTCTAGGAAAATATACCCTTGATTATTCCATGTTTGAGCAATATGGTCACGTATTTGTAGGATATCAATTGGAAAAAATTAAAAAACAAGATCTAGAAAAAATGGAAAAAATTGAGGTAAAAATCATGAGTATTGATAATCTAAAAAGATTCCTAGAACAAGGAAAAATATTAAATGCGGCTTCAATAATAGCACTTTATAGAGCTTTAAATTTTCATCAAAAAAAAGTAGATAAAGAAAAGTTTAAGAAAAGTAATCATTTAATTAATCAGTGGCATTAAAATGATTGCATTAAAATTAATATTGAATTTGTTTTTTCTAGTTTTTTTCACCATATCTTTTATCCCATTTTTAATTTCAGCAGATGGTCAAAATAACTACCAAAGAAATGATATTTTAGACATTATTAATGAAATGAAAGATGATGAAAAATATTTAGATGCGCAGGTCAATATTGGTGAAATAAATTTAAGAGCTGATGTGGCGGTAACAGAATTACAAAAACAAAAAGGTCTTTCAATCAAAGAGTCGTTAGAAGAAAATGAAGCAATGTTGTTTGTTTTTCAAATCCCATACAAACAGAGTTTTTGGATGAAAGATATGAAATTTCCAATTGATATCATTTGGGTAAATGAAAATGACAAAATCGTACATATTGAATCTTCTCTTCAACCGTGCAGTACCTGGACATTATTTTGTACTTCATATCATCCTCCACATGAAGCACTTTATGTCTTAGAAACTGTATCCGGATTTACGAATAACTATGACATAAAAGAAGGAGATGAAGTATATTTTACACTTATCAGACATAATGTGACTCAAACAGATTAGTCTATTTTAATAAAAATACGTCCGTCACGTTTTTTATCAAATAGTCCGTATAATGCTTCCACGGATTGTTCTAAACTAAATTCTTTCCAGACCTTTACTTTTAACTCTTTTGAGAGATCTATTATATTTTTAAACTCTTCGATTCCTCCACCTGTACTTCCAATAATCTGTAGTTGTTTAAAATATAATGTTTGAAGATTCAATTCAACCTTATTTCCAGTCAGAACGCCAAATGTCATTAATCGGCCATTTGTACCAAGACAGGAAATAGCATCATTCCAAGTATCTTTTCCAAGTGAATTTAATACTACATCAGCCATCTTATTATGGGTGTATTCTTTAACCTGAAGAGGGATGTCAGAGTAATTCGATATAATTAGATCTGGTTGAAAGTCACTTATCCATTTTTTTTTGGAAATTGCCATCACATTTGCATTCCTTATTTTTCCCAATTGAATTGCAAATTGTCCTGTCCCGCCTGTTGCACCAAAAATTAGGAAAAATTCATTCGGTTTAAGATTTGATTTGTTTAAACAATGATATGATGTTAATGCGTTGACTGAAAGACTTGCAGCCATATTCCAAGAAATATCTTTCGGTATGACGAAAATATTCTCTGCCCTAGTTTTGAGATACTGTGCAAAACCTCCATTGGATACAACCCCAATTAAACCGCCATTAATACATAACATTTCCTGGCCTGATCTGCAAAATACACAGCTTGAATCATAATACCGATTGTAAACTACCACTCTATCACCAACAGAAACATTATTCACTTTATTGCCTATTTTTTCAACAACTCCCGCAATTTCGACACCTGGAATATGAGGAATTGGTTTTGATTCCAGCAATTGGTCAGTATTTAAACCATGTTTACCAGTAACTGTAAAATAATCGATAGGATTAACACCGATCATTTTCGTCTTTATAATTACATCATTGCTGTCAGTTATCTGTGGATCAGGATATTCCCTAACTTGTAAATTTTCAAGTCCATATTTATAAAAAAATGCAGCTTTCAATAAAAATATATTCGTAGATAACTTATTAAATTATTCTGATTTAATTTAAAACTCCAATTAATTTTCAAAAAAATGGTAATAAAAAATGAAAATGAGAATTATTGTATGTTAATAACTGTTTATTATGAATCTATCTATAACTTCATTTTTATCGCTAATGAATTTTCCTGCAAGAGTAGTACCGTTATTTTTCAATTCAATATTAACAAATCCATACGATGGTTTTTGGGTTGCCAAAAATGGGGGGTATTTTAAATCTTCATGTAATTTATCTCCTCCAGTTCCAGCGTTTACAAAAACGGTACCATCATTTGTATTATAAAATGTAGAACCGTTGTTAATTACCAGAGGAACTTTTGGATTTTCTTCATTATATAAAACGGGATACGAGCGTTGATAATACTGGACATGTCCATTTAGAACAAGATCGACACCATATTTTGTAAATAATTCTTCATATGTTTTTTTAAGATCTTTTGATTCTCCTTTGCCAAATGGAGCTGTATTGTAGATAGGTTTATGCATAAATACTATGATCCATTTTATATTAGGATCTGCAGAAGCTTGTTTTAGATCAAGTTCAATGAATTTGTATTGATTGGAATCTTTTTCAAAGTCGGTTTCAGTAGACATAGAAATAAAATGAATATGATTAAAGTTAAATGAATAAGATTGTGCCTTTAATCCAAATTGGTTTTCAAGGTTTTTTAATATATAGGAATCTGCAAAATCGTGATTGCCAAAAGCAATTTTCATTTTGCCGTACAGTGGAGAAATTAGTTCACTCCAACATAAATATTCACTCGGTGTTAAGCCGTAGTCACCCAGTCCAAGAATCAAGTCAGGATCGGTCCCCCGCATATTATTTATCACAGTTTCACTTTTTTCATTACAAGCCCAATCACCTGCTGCATTGAAATTTATGTCCTTGATGATTTTTGGATCATCTGAAGCAATCTTGTTGTAATTGTTATCTAAACTGGAATTAGTACTCGATTGTTTTTTGGTCTCTGCTTTTTCCTCTGATTTTGCATATACATTATTATATCCATATTCAAAAATAACTAAAAACATTAATGAAACAAGAACAACGAAAACTATTGATTTAGGTTGTATTTTACACATGTCCAAACCAAAATTATGTTGAAAATAATGTATTTAAAGATATTGAAGAATAGTTATAAAAATAGTAAAATAAAATAAATTAATTTTTATTACTAATAAATATTCAAAAATTTCTTATATAAAATCTTGTCAAAAATTTTTAGTGAAGAATCTATAGTTATAAAATTTATTTAACTTGATTTTATAAATATAAAATAATTTTTTTGTCTGTAAGAAAGTTTTTTATTATTTTGTTCCATCATAAAGAAAAAAAGTTAGTTATCTTTATTTAATAGAACTTCTGCCTTGTTAAGATTTTCCTCTATCTGATTAACTAGAGATTCGACCTCTGAATAAGAAGATTTATCATCAATCAAACCAGATAGCTTTTCTCGTATCATTTCCTCGGTAGTTTCCATTAATTCTTCATCCTGTTTTTCCAATGGTTCTTCGATAAATTCAAAATTATCTATGTAGGCGATATCAACAAGGTCACTAGCACCGGTATAATTCATATTGTTGTATTCAAACAACGTCAAATTTAATAATTGTCTAATTATTGAAATGTTTGTCAAAGGATCCTTTTCTTCTGCTTGTGCCATATCTACAGTATACACTTGCATTGAAAAAAGTGCAAGCAACATTACTAAAGATAAGACTGTTGTATAAAATAAATTATTCATTATTTTTCAAAGAAAAAATAAGAAAAGAGGTATTTATTTACTAGTATGATTTCCATATTTGAGAATATAGTATTTTGTTCGATAGAGTTGGTAGAAAAAGATATTTTGGTCAATAATTATATTAAAGCCGTTGTAATTAATATAATTAATCCAAAATCATCGGCTCTGTTAATTTAACGAAAGATCTATAGCTGTGAATGTCCATTTTCTAATCTATGGCTATTAGATTTGAACGAAACAGAACGTCCACAATAGTAGTAATGTACTCTTGTATCTATATTTTTTAGGATTGAGTTTACGAGATACCAGTAAAGCCTTATCCTTTTTACTGATGATAAAAGTTACGTGTCTGTCTTAACTGAATCAAGAGATTTGATTTATTAGCTAAAAAATTTACAGAAGGAAAAGAGTTTCTGCATTTATCATCGACGATTTTTTATAAAAAAGAGATCTGATGGAAATACTACTATTTGTGGATTGCTAGCAAGACTATCTTAGGAATATTTTAGTTAAAGGTGAGCGTAGAAATATGCTTGTTGCAGCGCAATTCATAGAATCGTTGATTAACAAATACGGACGCCATCCTGACTACTCTGATGGAATTCCGTGGTATCCAGAGGCCTGCATTGCACTGGGACTAAAACTATATGCACTCACCTTATGAAAAACTTTCGATAAGAAATGGAGTAAATTTTTGATAAAGATTCAAAGATAGAATAGAAGGATTTGATGATTACTATCCCTGTAATAGAAAAACAAATTGTTATCTGGAATATACCCATAATTGATTATCATTTTACGTACTGACGTATATGATATTAAAAATCATAGATCCAAAATAGAATTAGGAGGTGAAGAAATTATCTTAACAGGGTAAAAATTATGAGTATAAAATAAAACTTCAAACTTTGTTATTTATTTGCTTGACCGGCCATTAGAAACAATTGTTCTGAGGTAACCTTGTGTTTTATGGATTTAGCTGGTACTCCTGCAACGATATCACCATCAGGTATATCATGAATTACTGAAGCTCCAGATCCCACTATAACCTGGTTTCCTAAAGATATCTTGTTTTTCAATGTAGAATTTAATCCCAACCAACAAACATCACCAATGATAGTACTTCCGCCTATTATCGTGCCTGCCGTCAAAAGACAATTCCTTCCTATTTTTACATTATGAGCAATATGTGTCAAAGCATCAAGTTTTGTTCCCTCGCCTATCACTGTATCTGTAAGAGAACCTCGTGCTATTGAACTATTGACCCTAATTTCGACGTTATTTTCTATCCTCACACCACGCAGATGAGGAAATGGTTCTGGTTCGAAGTTAATATTCCGTTCATATGCAAATCCGTCTTCACCAATTGAAACCCCTGATTGTATAACGCAGTTACTACCTATAATCGAATTTCTAATACTAATACGATCTGAAAGAATGGTATTATCGCCTATTACACAATTGTCGCCAACATAAACAAAGTTACCAATTGCACAATTTTTTCCTATTTTTGCAGATTCAGAAATTACTGCAGTTTTAGAAATTCCCGTTTGTCTCTCATAATATATGGTTGCATTGGACATTGCTTTATTGGCAAGAAGAATGAAATAAAGGCGTGGATTTTCAACCAATATAAACAACTTATCAGGATAAACACTCAAGATGCCTTCCAATGATTTACTGCATATTATTACACCTGCACGGGATTTTGATATTAGTTCTATAGCTTTTTTTGAAGTTGATGAACAAAAAGAGATCTCGTTTTTCTTTGCTTCAGATAAAGAAGCAAATTTTTTTATATTTGATAGTATGTTTTTTGAACCTAATAAATAATAGTTAATCCCAACAGAATTCATGATGGACTCTAAGTTAGATTCAATCCTAGAAATCTCCAACTTTTGAGCCAATTTATACAATCTAATTACTGATTTCTAAGATATAATCTCTTCTATTATTTTATTCAAAGATCCTTCTAGAATTTTTTTCGTTTTAATGTTACTGTAGAAAAACAAGATATTCAATATGCATATACAAAACGGCTCTGTTAACTTTACGAAAGATCTATGACTGTGAATGTCCATTTTCTAATCTATGTCTATTAGATTTGACCGAAACAGAACATCCACAATAATACTAATGTACTCTTGTATCTATATTTTTTAGGTTTGAGTTTACGAGATACCAGTAAAGCCTTTTCCTTTTTAATGATGATAAAAGTTACGTGTCTGTCTTAACTGGATACAAAGATTTGGTTTATTAGCTAAAAAATTTACAGAAGGAAAAGAGTTTCTGCTTTGATTATTGATGACTTATCAAAAAAGATTGGCTGGAAACATTACTGTCTGTGGATTGCTACCGAACCAATACATCATTTCATCCTCGGGATTTTTAGTTAAAGGTTTGAGCGTAAAAATATGCTCGTTGCAGTCCAA
>QCWD01000056.1 GCA_013114725.1 Nitrososphaeraceae archaeon
ACAGGAAGTCCTGTTTCTAATAGAAAAAAACTTTTCATTCATTTAGAAAGTAATGATTGTAATACAGGTTGTACTGCTGCAGTATTTAAAATTTTATGTCCGGGTTGTTATGGTTGCGAAATAGATTGTGATATATCATACAGTTGCACTCAGGGCTTACAATTTACTAATTGTGAAGATGTCGAAGTAAAAAAATGTACTTTTGATGCTAATGGTGCTGAAATATGTGTAGATGCAGTTGAAGGAGAATTTTTAGCTAATGGTACGCATTATATCAAAGCTATAAATACTTCGATAGATAACTGCTTTGAATCTACACCTATCCAAGTAAATTGTCCTGCTTGCACTACTCCTCAAATTAGAAGCGTTACTTCTGGTTGTGTTAATGGTGATAGAACCAAAGGTTTAATACATGCAGATTTTTCAACAACACATACTACTGCTTATGTTCATTTTGGAGTTTTAATACAAGGTGATTATGTACCGGGAATGTACCATAACAAATATGTTGGTTATGATTGTAATGTTTTTGGTTGTGCAGGTTATGTTCAAATTCAAGCCACTGGTATTATTAGTGGCGGTTATTATTGGTATCAATCAGTTGCTTTTGTTCCTATTAATTCTACATTAGCTCTTGTGTTCTTATTTGATGATACATCTGGAACACTTACTGATTTAGTTAATACAGATTATAAAGTTAAAGTGACTGATGGTGAATGTTCTACTGAATATCCAAAAGTTGGAGTTAATTGTGTTGATTGCGAATCTTGTGAGAGTAATTTAGCAACTTATCTTTTTGGTACATCTACTGGAACTACAGGAGATTATTTACTTTCTCAAATACAATCTACCGTGAATAATACAGGTGATTTTAGTAATGTAAGTATTAATAATGCTTTGTTTGGAGGAATCAGTTTAGATTATTCTACGATTACCAATAGTCCTACAATATATTATAACGATCTTAATCCAAGTCTTGCGGACATTTCAACTTTGTCCTCAGGGTATCACCCATGGTCATTTACGATTGCACCAACACCTGTTAATTCTAGTCTTGTTCCCAACACTTTGTCAATACAAGTTCAAACTTATGTATACAAAGATGCTCTTGGTGGTGTAGTATACAATTCTCTGTTTAAAGATTTGTCCTTTACTCTTTCTTGTTCAGTAGTTAATCCAGAAGAAATGACTATGACTGGTCAATTATTATTGGAAACTCAATTACCTTTGACTACTTACACAACAGGAGACTTGACTGTTACTTTAAATGGAAATCCGGGGACAATTTATAATGTGTCTGGTATTTCAGATAATACAGCAATAGATTTTTCTGCTGATAATGTAAGAAATGGCACAAACGTTTTGGCAATTTCATTTAAATCTTCTTATTCAGGTTCTACTGGAGTAGATGAACTTCCTGCTTATACCGATTTAATACAAAATTATACTATAACTTATACAATAGCTTGTCCATAATGTGTATCAATTGTGCTGAATGCTTAGAGCAAGTAAATCCTGCTTGTATTTTACCTGTAACAGCGTGTATTACAGGAACTACCTTAGCGGAACAAATTGTTAATATTGCAAATAGTGTCTGTAATGTATCTGAACAATTAGTTACTGTTAATTTTGGCAATTCCAATTGCACACCTTATCAGTATGAATATACCCTGTTAGATGGGATTACTAATTTTACAATACATATAGACTTCTATGCTTTTAATGATTATGTTTCAGATGTAAAAAATATAACTGTATTAAATGGAGCTTCTGTTATAGCTTCTGGTTCAATTACGAGTTTTACTCTTCCTAAAACCTTGTTACTAACAGGACTAACTTTTAGTATACAGTTTATTTTAAATAACGGTGCTGTTTTTGTTTATCAAGATGTTATAACCTTGAATGGTTTAACAGCATTAAACAAATCCTATATAAAAACAATGCAATGTATAAATAATGGTATAGTAACTTTACCGATACAAACAGTGCTTCAAAACATTTTAGACAGGTTAAATTCCTGTTGCCAATAAAATTAGTGATAGTTTTTTAGTTTGGGGGGATCATTTATGGTCTCCCTTTTCTATTTATAACTATAAAATAGTTAAAGAATAAAAAAGATAAATAAAATAAAGACATTAGAGTATCTTGTTATAAATTATAAAAATGACTTACAGAGATATAGTTTCACAAGTAAAAGCCCCATTTCATCAGGGGGTAGCTCCACAGAGCCAAAGATTAAGTAGCAGACATATCATCAGCATAGCTTTAAGAAAAAGAAGTAAATTATTGGCACAAGAGAGGGAAAAGAAATCTTTAAAGGATAAATTCCTTTTACAAAGCATTTGTATTCCCTTAATTGAAGTAGCTAAGCATGAATGTTCTTGCGTAAGTATAAATGGTTGTAAGGTATTAAGAAGTAAAAATAAAATACCCACGCCCTTAAAAGAAAGTGAAAAGCAAGTAGTTAGTATTGATGGTAGCATCTCTTTTAGTCCTACTACTTTCAAAGATTATAAAGAATTTCAAAGACTAAAAGTTAATTCCCCCAAATTCTACATTATGAATGAGTACCTCTATATTTCAGGAGTGGAAGATTTGCAATGGGTGAAGTTAATTGACGTGTTTGAAGATCCTTATGCCGCAGATAACTACACAGATTGTTCGGAAGAGACCCCAGATTCATTTTGTTCTTCTGCCTTAGAAACTGAATTTAGAATCTTGCCTAAACTTGAAGATGCAGTAATTCTCTTAATTATTGAAGAATTATACAAGTCTTGGCAAAATGGTTTACAAGACATAATTAACAATCAAACAATAGATGGAACAGGAAAATAATTTAAAAATTCCTGCTTATCTAGGTAAAGTAAATTTTGTAGACCATTGGAGTAATCCTATTTATATGCAGCATGTAAAGAAAATGCGCCGTTTTCAAAGAGTATTTGAATTTGGGTTGTGTGTTTGTACTGCCGCCTCAGAGTGGGTTTCCTACAAAGTAAGAAAAATACCTTCAAAAGACAGACCTGTTCTAAACAAAGATACAGGATTAGGAATTTTTAAAAAGATAATACTTGCCTATACAAGGAAGATATTAGAAACAGTTTTAAAACAAGGAAGATTTACCATAGATAATTACGGAACATTTTTCTTAGAAAAAATTGAATTAGACGAAAAGAGAAGAAAAATCTATGATTGGAGATTAATAAAATATAAAAAGATGTGTTATCTATTAGAAGATAAACTTTATAAATTAGCCTTTACCAATAGAGAAGGTATGGTAACAAAAAATCCTTTTAGATTTTTCAAGTTTTACCCGAATGAAATTACTACAAGAGAAATATATTACACATTATTAACAAATCCTATATTGCAAGAACTTGCAGTACAAAAAGGTAATTATAACCCATGATGGAATATTTAAAATTAGAAGCAGTCGTGAATGATTTTATAACATCTACAGGAAGTGATTTTGTAGATGAAGATACCTATTTTCAATGGGCATCAGACTGCTTAGATATAATAGGAGGGTGTGATGCACTCATACCACAAGTAAAAGTATTAAAATTATTTGAACGTAAGGCTGTAATGCCAAAGAATTGGGTAGCCACAGATATAATCTATGAATATATAGGAGACCCAAATCTTATTGAAGAATGCGCCAAAGAATTTACAACCGCTGTAATTGGAGAAGATGTGCCTGTAACACATTGTTGCAATAGAATAGAAGTAGATCCTTCTTGCGCCGAAGATTCCCCTTGGTTACGAAATGACAGAATGTCTTTAATGGCTAATGTGAATAAGAATTTTCGCAATATGTTTGTGCCTCTATCTTATAGAAGAAGGGCAAATTTTCCAAATTCCTTAGAACACAAATTCACAGCACATAATGTTAAGAATTTCTACACATTTCTTGGAAAATACATTGTTGTTCAAAGTAAAGCTGAATATATAGTAGTATTCTACTTTGGGAAAAAAACAGATGAGAGAGGTTTTCCAATGATACCCAATGTTCCCGAAGTTATAAATGCTATCGTGCTTTACATAGAAATGAAAATAGCTTATGTAGAATACAGGGCAGAAAAAGATAATAAGACACGAAACTTTTTCAATGATGTACTAACATTATATAATGCAGCAGCAGGAAAAGCAAGAGCTGCATTAACACAAGTTCCATTTGAATTAGCATCTTCTTTTGCTAATATTCTACAAAATATAGTTCCTAATTACGAAGAAAGATATGCTCAGTTTACAAAGGGACGTTCAACCCATTAATCAACCTGAACAAACTATTAGATTTGGTCTCAATGGTGTAAAGAATGAGTTTGATGCCATAGAAAACGAGCGTAGTACTACTCTTTGTGCAGACTTTCCAGAAGAAGTTGTTGGGCAGTTAACTTTAAATAAGAACGAGGTATTGATTTTTACAACAAATTCTATATTCATTTTAGACTTAGATGATTGCACTTATACAGAAGTAATAGATTGTGATATACCAAATGCAAAATATGTAAGTGCTGTATATCATATCTTGGAGGATTGCAATCAGAGAGAGGTGTATTGGGTTGATGGAGTTCATGAATTAAGGAAAATAAATATAGATAAGCCAGAAGAATGTGATTTTAAAGTTTTTAAATGTAACCACATCTTAGAAATAAAACCAAAAGTTTTAAATTACGGGGGGTTTTTAAGTACAGGAACTTATCAATTTGCTTACAGATACAAAGACGGAAATGTCGCAATTATTTCTGACCCAATTTACATTTACGATGAAAATACATCAGAATCTTGGAATTTAATAGATGGAGCTATTGCTGGTACTACCACAACAAAATCTGTTGAAATAACTTTAAATGGAATAAATACAAATGAAGAGGAAGTTGAACTTATTGTTATTTCTACTATTAATGGTGTTATTTCAGCATTTGTAATAGATACCGTACAGGCAATAAATCCAATTACATATATATATAATGGCTCTTTTAAATCAACAATTTCTTTGAATGAGCTATTAGTTCCAACAATCAGTTTTTCTTCTGCAACCCTAATCTGTGAATTTCAAAACTCTCTTTTAATCTCTGGCTTAAAACAGGTTAAAAACATAGATTATCAAAAGTATGCAAATGAAATAACTGTCAATTGGGTAACACACAAAATTCCTGCAAGCCTTGCTTATAAAATTCCTGAATTTATGAACCTTAAAACCTTCATGGGTGATGAAGTTTATGCTTTTGGAATTGTCGGCTTCTTTTGTGATGGCACAACTACTCCAGTATTTCACATTCCGGGAAGAACAAAACTTGCAGGAGAAGAAATAATCATTTCTTCTGATAATCCAGATAATTTCTATTCTTGTGAAAAGGAGTATTGGGAAGTTTATAACACTGCAAAAATAACAGAACAACCTCATGAAAAATCTACAATTGAAGAAGATTGCGGACTTTATGATTTTAAGTTAAGGGTTTGGGAACGTGGTATTATGGGCTACAATGAACAGTGCATTCTCTACCCAGATATTAAAAACTGTGAAGATGAGTTTATGTACCCATTAGGAAATGTACGACATCATAGATTTCCTGATAGAAGCCTTGTTCCACATTTTGAAAGCCAATCTCTTCCTGATGTTGAATGTATCATAATAGAAGACGGCAAGGGTGTAAGTAATAGTACTATGCCTTATAAAGGAGATAACGGCGAGGAAATGTATATCTTTCCTTTAAGTATAGAAATAGGAAATATTCAACCTTTTGAAGGAATATACCATTGGGAAATAGTCTATGTAAAAAGAACAGACAATAATAAAACAGTAATAGCAAAGGGAAATACCCACAAAACTTTTTATACTCAATTAACTAATGGTCAAATTGCTTATCACCCACATTATAACATCAATAGTTCATTAGACTTTACTGTTGGTATAATTGATAATGGTTCTACTTCAGCCTATTCGGAAGTAAATAAATTAGTAGATTCTCCAGAAGATGCTTCTGTATATAAATTTCACAGTCCTAATACAGCTTTTTTAAAGCCTTCTCTTGAAGCTACACATTTTGTAATAGAACAAGAATGGGACGGAAATGGAAGATGCTATGGATCAAAGGATAAAAACACTGTGGGAGAAGATTGTTATGTAGGTACATTTAATTTTAACATGGCTGCATATAATAATATAAATGATTTGAGCCGCCCTGTTCAAGTAATTAAGCAAAGGAAAATAACAAAGGACACCTATGTAAATGCCCACACTACTAATTCTGCATTTGATAAACCCTTTATTAATTTGCACCAAGAAGGCGGTGCTGCTTTCAAACTTGAAAGTAATTTACCTTTTTTATCTCCTTGTAATACTCAATACAAAGATTCAAGTTTAGTTCCCTATGTAATAGATGATGAATGTACGCTAATACCTTGTGCAAGATCTTTGTATGGGAGCATGAAAAGAATACTGTGTGATCAATATGGAAATTTGCAAGGTTTAGAATATAAATCTCTTATTCAAGGAGAAAGAACATTAGATAGAAATGGAAAATATGAAATAAGAGAAGTCTTTGGCGATGCCTTTATAAATTATTGGAGTTACAGAAGAACTGCAATTTTACACTATAACCAAACTATTTTTTCAGATGCTCCTGATGATAAAGACGAACTTCCTATTGCTTGTGGTGTTCATGGGTGGTACGAAAGTGATGTTAATGTTGACATGAGACATGAGGGTATAATAGGTATAGGAGAAATCTATTATCCAAAATTAGGTAATGGCTTTTATAGGTTAGACACATTAGGAAAACAATTTACTATTGACCACTCCTATTTAGGAAGATTTCACTTTAATAATGGGAATGACTCCTATATAAATTTAGGAATAGATAACTTTTATGGCTACAACAAAGATTATTCTTTAAATAAAGAAATAAGAAGTTTCTTTGCTTATACAGATAAATATAAAACATGTGATTGTAATTCTGAATATTTAAATGATATAGCCGTGTCCGATGTTAAAAATTGGAGTACTTTTAGATTCAACAATAGAATACAAGTACCTGCAACTTTTGGATTAGGTACTAATATGTTTGTTTTAAGCAATAGTTTATACTATCATACAGAAGACAATCTTTGGAAAATATTCTCTTCTCAAAGCAGATTAGAAACTGATAAAGACACTATCTACATAGGTAATGGTAATTTATTTGGTTCTACTCCGTTATCCCTATTTGCAACAAAAGAAGGTTCAGCTGGTTTACAGAGAAAACACGGAACACTATTAAATGAGATGGGATATTTTTTCTTTGATGATAAAGCAAATAAACCATATAATTTCAGGGAAAATGTTTTGCCTATTACTGAGGGCTTATCTCTATTTTTTAGAGATTTGCCTAAAAATGCAGAATGGGTATTTGGACATGATCCACATTTAAACAGAATTTTATTTACTGTAAAATATGAGGACATAAGTTGTTCTTTTTCTTTAAGTAGATTGAGAGATACAGGAAAATGGTTTATGTTCCATTCTTATTTACCTTCAATGTATTTAAACCATAGAAAAAACTTTTATAGCGTAAAAGAAAATTCAGTATGGCTTCATAATCAGGCAAATACATATCAAACCTTTTATAATACGTACTATCCCCATGAAATAGAAATTATTGAGGTTAGTAAACAAGGCAGTTCTATATTTAATAATGTGATTTACATGCAAGATGCCTTTACTTACAATACAGCTTTTAATTTAGAACACCCTATCAACGAAACATTCACACATTTGTATTTATATAATTCAAGACAATTTTCTGGATTATTGTCTTTAAAGCCTCATACAGACTCTACAATCGATTATTACTTGGAAGCAATACAAGACCTTACTTCAACTGCAAAAGTCAATAGAAAGGAGAATAAGTGGCTTTTAAATGAATTTGATGATATAGTAGAGGATTATACAATACCTTTTATTATTTATCCTTGTTTTTCACCTTTAAACTACGAAGTTAATGATCTTGCTGTTGATCCTAATAGACCTTATTATGCAAGAGAAAGATTTAGAGATTTTTATTTAGGACAAAAATTCATAAATTTTAGACCTGAGAATCCAGAAATAAAATTAGTAACTACAATTTTTAACACTTTAACAACACAATCATCGAGATAATGAAAAAAACAAATAAATTACTTCCTGCCAAAAGTGTAGAAAAGAAGGCACTTGGAGGAATTATCGCTGCTACAGCAACAAATGTTATACCGGGCTTAATTGGAGGAATATTTAATAATATTGCCAGAAGAAGGGCTGAATTAAGGGCAGAAAAAGATTTAATGGAACAACAGATTTTAAATTCACAGCCTGAACAATTCCTTCGTGGTGGAAGAATATACGAGTACCCGGGAGGAGGCAATATTTACACACAATTTTCCAATAATACAGTTTCAGAAGAAGGAAATCCTACAATTTTAGGTTATGACGAAAAAGGAAAGCCTGTTTATTTAGGGGATAATTTCACAGAAAAAACAATATCCTCACCTGCAAAAAATAATTCTACAAAGAATATCACTGCAAAAAGTATATTAAAAATAAAGCAAAGTCAAAAAGTTTATATCCATGGGAAGCTGCTAGTTATAGAACTTTGTCACAGCTTTTTCCAAAAGAATTTGAACAAATTAAAAAAGAAATCGAAATAGAAAGTAATCGTCATTATCCAAAAGGAGGTTATGTATATATAGACGACCCATCTATTTATGGAATAGATGCAAAAGGAAGGGTTGTAACTGAGGGTTACAATTTAGACCAACCCGAAGATGGTATTTATGATAGAGGAGTAGTTAATAAGGAAATCCCAAAAACAATACCCACAAACAAAATTGCAAACACTCCTGCTACTAATTCAACAAATGCTTCAAAAGGAGAATTATTAGGGTATGATGAAAAAGGAAAACCTGTTTATATTAATTACGAATATCCAAAAAAAGATAAAAAATCGCCCACAGCTCCAAAATCTACTGCCACTAATGACACAGCTCCAAAATCTACTGCCACTAATGACACAGCTCCAAAATCTACTGCCACTAATGACACAACAATAACTAATAGAACTTACCCAAGAGGGAACAATAATATTAAAAGGTATGACACAAGAACGGAACTCTTAGAATTACTTGCTCTTACAAAAGACGAATCTGTTAAACGATTAAATTACAAAGAGTTTAAAAGATTAGAAGAATTAAAACCTCTTTATCCAAATCAATACGAAATTTATAGAAGAGATTTTGATTTTTTAGTAGAAAAAAATCCTGAATTAATAGATAAATATTTTCCTGCACTAAAAGAAAAAGTTCAACCAAAAGAAAAAGTTCAACCAAAAGAAAGTTATTTTGAAAATTTAAGGAATGGTTTTAATCCAGCTGGACCATTTATTAATCCTACAATAACTAATAGAACTTACCCAGCTGTTAATGATACTTTATCAGAAGATTATGATGATAGAACTATACATGTTGAAAGGGGTCTTAAACAATATAATAATGTTGCTCCTAATAAAAGAAATGATTTAATAGAATTAAGTCTATTGCTAAAACTTAGTACTAATACTTCTTTAACTTCAGAAGAATTAGAAAGATTTAACGCTTTAAAATCTAAGTACCCAACACATTTTAAAAGGTTTAACGAATGGGGCAAATATTTAAGTAGGGATTTATTAGAGAAGTACATACTAAATGACCAAATTCAATATGAAAAAAAGGATAATCTAAAAAAAACAATACAAAAAGGAAAATCTCCTTATAATCATCAAGAACAAAAGAGAAATAATTTATTTTATTTTCCTTTGGGCGGTTATGTAGAAGAAACTCCTATTCAAGCAGAAGAATTTGAGGGACAGAAAGAAACCATTGCTTTACCTAATGATCAACTTATTGAAACAAATGCAGAAGCTCCTCATGAGCAAATGCCTGACCAGCAAATTACTGATGTATTGCCTGAAAATTCCTATGTGTTTTCTGCACGAAATAAATTGAGTGCAAAGACAGCAATGCAACTTCTTTTGGAATTAGGAATGGATAAAAAAGATGTTAATAAATTAAAAGGAAAAAAAGAAATTTCTCCTGTTGATGTGAGCAATTTAGCAAAGCCTACAAAAAACACAGCGAATGACTATCAAACCTCTGAATTAAAAGAGAGAAATAGACAAGCTGTTTTAGAAAAAGCTAAGACTTTCAACGAACTCTTAAAAGTTTTAAATCCAGAGGAACAACCACAAATGGCAGGAGGAGGTAGTTTATTAAATCCCAACACATATTCTCCGTTTGCAATTCCTCAAATAGCTATGCCTACTTTTAATCCTAACTTAAATACTACTTTTACAGGAAAGGATTATTTTACACAAAGGACTCCTCAAATATCTCCCTTTGTAAATTATCAAGTTCCCGATGTTTCTTTAAATTACCAAAACACACCAAATTCTTACAATCCTTTTGCAACAGCAAAAATGGATTTAAAAACAGGAATATTTCCAAAACCTACCACGAATTATTTTGGGGGTTCTCCTTATGCTGATTCTATTGCTGAAAAAAGAGCTAATGCGGACTTAGAGGCTTATAAATCTTACATGTTAAATAATGACAATAGCTTCAATATGTCTTATAGCGATTCTATTGCTGAAAAAAGAGCTAATGCGGACTTAGAAAGATATGAATCTTCTTTATTAAATGACTCAACAGCTATGGCAGAAAGAGATTTGGCTTGGAAAAGGGCACAACTCGATAGCGCATCAGGGTTTAAAGGAAACTCTGAAAAGCCTTTTATGAAAATACCTGAGAAAATGTTTTCAGACAAAGATTTGACTTTGTTTGCAGGAAATATGGCAGCAAATCTTGTGAGTGGTTTAGGAACATTATCACAACAAATGTATAGAACTATTCCTACCAATTATGCTCCAATAATGAATATGAACACAGAACCTGAATATAAATCTGCAATTAATAGTTTATTACAAAGTCAAAAAATGGCTACTGATTCTATTCTAAACAATTCTTATAATCCTTTATTGGGTATGGCTAATGCGACAAATGCTGCGGCAAATACTCAATCTTCCATTGCTCAATATATGGGGCAAGTAGCAAATCAAAGACGACAATTACAAAATCAAAAATTAACAGCTTTACAATCTTTATTAGCAGGAGAACAGGGAATAAATCAAAACATTGAGAAAGAAAGAGCAGCCCTTTCTAATTTGAAGAAAACATATCCGGGCGAGTTAGCAAAACACACAGCTCGTGATATTAGCAATTATGTTTTAGACAAAGATAAAAAACAAGCTCAAATGAATCAAGATAGGGCTATTTTAGAGATGATGATGAAGCTCTACAATAATCCTGCAATTACAGATTTATTAGATAAAGCTAAAAATACAGTTTGGGGAAATAAATAATGTTACAAAGAGATAGTTTTTATTATATTCCAGATTTAATGCCTTGGTCTCCAACGAGTGTAGAAAGGAATCTGCCCTTAGACTCGATGTTGGAAATTGCTAAAATGGGACAAGCCCAAATAGATGCTCAGTTACAAGCTATTGGAAAATTAAAAGCTGGAGTTCATGGCATAGATGCCATGTTAGATCAAGATACTTTTTATAAGACTCAGAAAATGGAAGAGATTGCTGGAAAAAGTAAAGAGTTTGCAAGTAAAAATCTTTTAGATAGAGGTGTTCAAACAGATTTACAGAACTATGTAGAAAGTATTGCTTATGACTCCAACTTAGAAAATATAGCAAATAGAACCAAATCTATAAGAGAAGCATATAAAACTTATTATGACTTATTTGCAAAAGGAGAGACTAGTGAAGCTAATATTTATCCGATGTTAAAAAGTATAGAAGAGGCAAATGAAAAATTTAAAGCTACAAATACTTTCGATCCATCTATGAAAGTAGATTCTAGATTAAGACCTTATACAGATGTTGGTAAAGTCATATTGGAGGGAATTGATAAGGTAGATGTAAGCTCTATGCCTTTTAGTAATGGCAAAGACTTTCAAATTGTGGATTTAGGAAATGGGTATCAGCAAATTGTTACACTTGAGGGTAAATCAAAAGAAGCCCTAATGAAAGCCGCACAAACAGCTCTGGGAGAAAAAGGCATGACCCAATTATACTTAGATTACCAATATAAAAAATCACTTTCAGAAGACGGATTAAAAGATGATAAAGGAAATCCAATAAGTTTTGAAAAATATGCAGGAGAAATTCTCCTTAATGCAAGTGAAGCCTTTCAAACAAAGGTTTTAAAAAGAGATAATCCAATGGTAAATCTATATGAACAAAGAAAATTTGAAATGGCTAAACTTCAAAAACAATTTGAGAACGATAAGACTATTGCAAAGATGAGAATAGATGCAGATATAAAACTAGAAAAGGAAAAACAGAAGAGAGAAGGCAAAATATCAGGGTCTGAATTTGCTGTAATACCTTCTAATCCTACAAGTATTGGAGAGTTTATAGGAGATTTTGTACGTACAAAAGAAAGTTATGACGCAGCTCATTCACAACTTGAAAAGTTTACTTCTGGTTATAAACTCAATATCCTTCCCGACAAAATGATGGAGTTAAAAGAAAATTTCGACAACTCGAAATATACTGTACCAGAGGGAGTTAGCGCAGAAGATGCTGAAAAAATTTATTCTATTTTTAGAGACCAAAATGAGGGCAGTTATTTATCAATTTTAATAGATAATTACATAAACGCAAAAGCAAAAAGAAAAGATTGGGCAGACCTTTCAGGAGACGAGTCTAAATTAATGGAGGCTTATGAAGCTGCTAAACAAATTGCTGAGCAAAATAGGATAAATGCAAATACTCCTTGGTTTAATATGTCTTGGGCTGATGGAATTAAATTTAACTATTCAAAACCTAGACCATTTCTCAACACTGTTGGCAATCCCGGTGGCATGACAGCAGAAGAAGTTCTTACCAATACAGTATTAAAGGGACAAGGTAATAGTTGGTTTGATGGGTTTGTAAATAAAGTAAGAGGTGCAGATAAACAAATTAAAGCTAAACTTGGAAGTACCACTATTAATTACGCAATGACTCCAACAGATAGTGATAGCCCATCAAGTAAACTTTCAATACAAATGACAAAAAGTGTGAATATAAGGGCTTTAAATTCCAACGGATTTCCTGTAACTACTTTTAAAAGTAATACAGGTGGTGATATTGCTATTACTAATAAAACAAAACCTACAAATTTTACGCTTATTTCTTCTGGTACAAAACCTTATTTACAAATTGAAGTGGCTGACGGCGAAGTTACAGGTACTTTATATGCAGATGTTCCTACTTCTTTTGAAACTACCTATAAAGAACTTGCGGTACATAGTTTATTAATAGAGTCAAAAAAAGATGAACCTAACATGGCTGCTATAACAGCTGCCACAAATGCTATCAGCTTTTTTGATAAAAGTTTTAGTATAAACTTACTCAATGCAAAAGACTATTCTAAAATGCCCACAGAAAGAACAAGGGTAATTATTGGGGACAATGTTTCTACACAGAATATTATCCCAACAGGGGCTGAGTTTAAAGAGCATACTAATGATGGAAGGGTAGTTAAATGTAACATTTATGCTGTTCCTATAACAGGTGGAGGTGAGAGGTATTTCATAGGTTACAAAGCAAATCAAGCAGAAGGTGGTGCAAATAACACAGTGTTTGCACTTTCTTTCAATCCAAATTATTCACCCGCAGAAAAAGATAGCGGAAATGTGTATTTTCCAGATATACAATCTGCTGTTAATGCTGCAACAATTCTTAAATATTCAGATTAATGAGTTCAATAGATAAATTTTTAACTCAGCATACAGCGCAGCCTGATTTAAACAAAGCTGCAAAATACTCTCCTTTACCAAGTTCGGAGTTAGCACTGACTTCTCAAGTAGATTTCATAGATGAAGAAGGCTGGTTTGGTCCGGGCTATAATACCTATGTTAAAAGGTTTAATCCAACAGGTGATCCTGAACAAGACCAAAGAATTTTAGATGATCTTAGATACCAAAATCAGGGGTATTTGATGAGAACATTAAATACTGTACCTAGGCTTGTAGGCTCATTAGTAGGTTATGTTGGTGAAAGTATAGGGGTTGCTGGTGGTTTTGCTGCTGATGTTTTAGTAAATGCTGCTGATTTAGCCAAAGATGTAAAAACAGGAAGAGAGATTGAATTAAAGGGGCTTAACAACACCTTTGATAATTTTATGGTTTCGTTAGGTGCTGACTTTGCAGAAGGCTCAAAAGCATTATTTCCTAATTATGCTTCGGCTAATTATCAAGACCAAGGATTTTTAGATAGAATTACCTCTACACAATTTATATTAGGGGATTTTGTAGATGGACTTGCTTTTCTTGGGAGTGCTTTTGTTGGTGGTACGGGTGTGCTAAAAGGAATTGGCGCAGTAGGAAAACTTACAAAAGGATTAAAAGTAGGGCAGGCTGTGCAGAAAGAAATGGCTTTAATTAGAGCGGCAGAAAGAGCAGGAAAAAAATTAACTGCCTTTCAAAAGGTCTTAAAAAATACTCCAAATGCTATGGTTACAGCTGTCAACACTATTGCAGAATCAGGAATTGAAGCTAATGGAGTAAAGAAAGAATTAATGAGATCTTACGAGAATGGTGAGTGGGGGTCTAATTTAACACCAAAAGAAGCAGAAATTATAGCTACTGAAAAAGCAAGTGAAACTTTTAAATTTAATGTAATGTTATTAGGCTTAACTAATCACTTAGAAACTGATATGTTATTTGGAAAATCTACTTTAACAAAGAGGAATGTCCAAGATGCCTTAGCAGGAAAAAGAATAGTTGAAAGTTATATAAAACCAAAAGCAGCTTTAAATGCCATAAACGAATCTTTTCAAGAAGGTATTCAAACTTCAATAGAAAGGTATGAAACTAATCTTGTGACAGGAAGAGATGAAGTAGTGCCAAGAAGTAGGTATCATAAACAAGGTTGGTTAGGTAGTACTGCAAATGTTTTAGAGGAGTTTTTAGATGGTAAGGGAAATAATGAACAACAAGCTAGTATGTTCATAGGTAGTTTAATAGGTGCAGGTGGTTCTTATGTAAGTTCTAAATATAGAGAAAAATCTCTAAATGCGGATTTTAAAAGGTTAATGCAAAACATACAAGTAATAGGAGATATTTATAACAGGGACTATGAAAGTTTATTTGAGGAAGAAGAATATGAAGAACCTGTTATAGATCCTAATACAAAACAGCAAGTAATGAATGGAACAACTCCTGTAACTCAGAAAAAGAAGAGGTTTAAAAGAGATGCAAATGGAGAATTGGTTTATGATCAAGAAGTAATAGAAAGAAAATTAGAACATTTAAGACGTGATAGAAACCTTTTTAAAGAAGCTGAATTAGCTAGATTAAAAGGGGAAGATGAAATTGGTGATTTAATTAGAAACACGCACTTGGCAAGATTGGCAAATACTTGGTTTGGATTAGATTACGGCGATTTAATTTTAAAAACTAAATTAGAGAAAATTGCTGCTGAGGAAGCTGCTGCGGCAGGATCTTCTAAGGCAGATAATATCATGTTGGAACTGTCGAAAAATTTAGATCTTGTGGATAAATTAAAGGTAGCTTATGATAATATACAAAGGGAAGTTTTAAATCGTGCCAAAACGAGAGAAGAAGAAGAAAATTTTACAAAGGATAAAAGTGCGGCTTTGCTTTATGAGGAAGCAAAGAGAATGTTTTTAAGAGACCTATCTACAAATAATGCTTTGGGAACATCTCAAACTACTCCAATACCTGCCGCTAAAAATAATCTTTACAACAGAATACTTTCTTTTTTTAATGTTTCTACAACTCCAGCAACAACTACAACAAC
>QCWD01000057.1 GCA_013114725.1 Nitrososphaeraceae archaeon
TAATATATGTCCTTCAAGAATATTCTCATTCCATTTGACTTTGAGGCTGCTTCAGAACGTGCATTAGATACCGCCTTAAAAATTGCCAAACTTGTTCCTGATTCAAATATTACAGTACTGCACGTTTTAAGAGAAATAGCTGTTCCGGCAACTGTAGAAGCATTTGGAGGCAGAATTTATTCTTTTAAAACTGGTGAAAAGGTTACAGGTTCTGTATATGCAAAGGAAATTTACCATGAAATGAGATCTGAGGTCCTAAAAAAATTGGAAAAAAAGAAACAAAAATGTGAAAAAGACGGAATTTCTTGTCAGATAGTAGTTATTAACGGAGATCCAAGAGAACAGATATTAAAATATATTCAACAACAAAAAATCAAAATAGATCTAATAGTTATGGGAACTGCAAAGAGGAAAGGAATTTCTAAGATAATTGCTCTTGGCAGTATTGCAAGAAATATTTCTGAAAATGCTTCCTGTCCTGTAATGTTAGTTCACTAATACAATAAGGTAGGAACATTATACACTGTTGTACTTGCTTCTATTGGTTCTAAGATAAGAAAGGTTGGATAAGCTATCTAATCAAATTAAATCACTATCAAGCATGTTTGATTTAATATTTTATTTTGCTATTTTGCTAGGATTTATATAATTATTTGTAAAAGGAACATATTTACAACTGAAAATATGGTAAAATTTTGCAAAGTTACAGGAACAAGTGAATTTGCGACTGGTTTTATAATAGTGGTCATTACAGCAAGTATACCTGAAATGAGTGTAATATTCTTTATATCTACTGCTAATGTAGAAATAACGGTAGGCTATATCTTTGGGTCAAATATAAAGGATATTGCATTGATGTCATCTATATTTTTCCTTCCCTCTTAAATCAAAAAATTGAACAAAACAAAGATGAAAGGTTGTATTTTTTATTTTCCTCTATTCTTCCATTTTTCCTACCTTTACATCTCGACAATAAAATTACCAGGTAATGGTGATAGTACATTTAGGAGGTATTAATTTGCATTCAAATTTTACATTTACTCTTCTATTTACTCTCATTGCAGTCAATATCTCTTGCGCTGTTAACTCAAGTTTTTCAATTGTAACTTCCTCTGGATTTGGAATTTTTCTTGATAATTCTTTATGAAATCTTTCTTCTATTTCTTTTATTGTTAGAGAACGTATCTCTTTAGACATTATAATCCACAGCCTTAAGAACTTAATAAACATTGTTCGAATTAAAAGATTATTTTCTTATTTTTATCTAGATATGTATATATGTTTGAATAACGTATATTGGAAAATTATCTATAGTAATATTGAAACCAAATAAACAAATATACTCTTAGATCAATGAATTTTTAGAAACATCTCCAATAGATATATACTACAAAAGAAGGTACCTGATTATTGTTAAATATAGTATTAATTGGTTAATCTGAACCTGAATCACTAATCTGAACGGATTCCATTCAGTATATTACAATGTCCGGATGATTTGGAGTATAACTGCAGATTGATAAGTACCACGATATTAACTGAGCATTTAATGTTTTTTTCTATTTTTATTTTTTATTTTTACACTTTATTGGGTTATCATAAATATTTATAAACTATGCTTACTATTTATTATTAAAAATTAAATAAAAATGAATAGGACAAAGAGAAAAATATTAGTATGTGAATCTTGGTCTACACTTGAAATGGAGCTTGATAGTTTTACAAGCAAGATTCCAGAAGGAAATGTTATGGGAATTGAACTTTTCATAAACCCGATCACTGAATTCAAAGAAAAATCAGATAGTGTCGAAAAGACTAGTATGGAATATGAATATGTGGCTCTCATTACATATCTTGAAGAAAAAATACACAGTGTATTGGGGTAACTAACTTACTAATTATCCATTTGGATTATCGGATTATCCTGGAAACAAGATATTGTAATTTCGACTCTTAATTATTGACAGTCTTTTATCTTCTACCACCAATCCAAATTTATCATTTCTATATCCTTGTTCAGGAAGACAAAATATGTTTACTCTTAATATGAACCAGATCAAAATTTAATTTACCTATACGTTGATAGTAATCATAAAAATCTTCGATATGATCTCGTATGTATAAAAAATTTACTTTATACAATTCTTTTTTCATCACAAAAGATAGATATATTGTCTTACTTGTGTTTCATTAAATCAATATCCTAAAAATATCGATATGGTAAGTTTGTTACAACAAAATCAAATGTTCTCATATTCTCAAAATACTATACTGACGAGGTCACGAGAATGTAATGTCCACTGGCATGGAATTGGTAAAAAATCAATACATCAAACGGACGGTTTAATCTAGACCTGGTTAAATATCTGATGGGAACAGATTAACGAAATTAGTGAAATTATTTTTTATAACAGATTCTAACACAAATTAAAAAGAAAATTTTCGTCTATTTGCATTTAATCATAAAATCTTCTATTTCTAAGAATCTTTTTTCAAATCCTTCTTTATTACGCAAATCTGTAAAAGAAGAATCGTTATCTATTTTTTGCAAAAACATCTCAACCTCATTATGGGATACACCGTGTTTCATATCATGAGCTAATCTTTTTTGAACACAATAAATGTTATTATATTTTTTGTTTTGTCTTGTTTCCCATCTGGAAGGATTATCTGATAAACCTGTAATGAATTTTACAATAGTTTTTTTCATATGTTCAATATGCCATTCCTTTAATGGAAAATTATTCTGTTTTATCATATTATATAGTTGTTTTACAGATATTTAAGGTATCACATTAGGTGGCTTTAAAATCCGTAATCTTGATAACAAATTTACCATTCAATCAATATCATATTCGATAAATCTGAAAATCAATTCCCTATAATCGATCCTTGTCAACTATTATACGATATTTTCTCCAGACAGTTTTTTATGACCTATAGGATGGTTTCAATCTTGTTTTTTTAATGATCCAAAATCTTACTGTACCATGATTTCATCCATTTTTCCGTATATGTTACGAATCCCCCATACCGGTACTTTTTCATATATTGCACGTTTGAACCTGTATATGCCTAGTTTTTCCTTTACAATACATGTTCATTCTTTATATTATATGCCTTAACTACAACATCTGTGTATGATTTTTTTAGTTGTGATATTTTTATTACAACGGATTAGAAATTTGTATTCTTATAGCTTGTTGGACCTTGCCTACCTTTATGGTCTTCTCCCAGTTTTAAAATATCAACTCAGATGGGTAATTTGAGCTAATTTCTTAGCGATTAGCCACTATAGTTTTCTCAAAAATATGTAATTTTAACCTAGATTGAATCCCTACCTGCAAAAATATGTCAGGTTTTGAACAAGAGGCCAAATGACGAGATTATCATGTATATCATCATTGTATTGATTCTGTCTATGAATATTAGATTTCTTCAGTGTAGGTTAGAGCAGTATATTGAAAGTTAAAAACAAAAGATAATTTGATTTGGTCAACTAGGTTGTAAACATTATACATTTTTCATTCATACTGCCTTATGTTAACAATGACGGTATGTTGCGATACGGTATAGATATGACAGTTATATCAGTACAAATACGATGGAATCATTAAATATTCTAAAATACGCAATAGCTATTCTTCTAGTCTAACAAAACTGGATTGTTTCTCCTTGGCCTTGAATGATTAACTGTGAACCGTTTTAGGCTAATGTTCTGACGTCTATTGAGCTAAATCCTGTCTTTTTGAAATTGTTGATTTAAACTTATTTTCATTCTATCTTTTTACTGATAAGTGTTGATAGAACTGGCAGATGTAGTTTTTTATAGTTTCTATAAATTGCATGTAGAAATTTTAAATTTTTTCTTCCTAATAGAACAATTTGCATCAATATTTAATATGCCAATAATAACATTGAAAGAATATGTTTTCTAAAATTATAGATATTTCTGCTGTTGTTTCTAAGATCCAAGATAATTCTGTAATTGCCATTTCTGGTTTCAATATGGCATTAACTCCAGAATATCTTATTGACGGGCTGTTTGAAAATTATATAAAATACGATCACCCAAAAAACGTATTCATAATATCTGATGCCCTTCCTGCGATACCTCAAAGAGGCCTTGATAAAATAGCTGAAAAATTGTACAATGATCCATCCCAGAAATTTCTACGTGGAACTCTTATGCCATTTTTGGGGTTCTCACCTTGGCTCCAAAAAATGATACTAGAGGACCGGATCGAGTATTACGGATGGCCAATTGGTATTACCTCATACTGGTTTAGAGAAATTGCCTCAGGAAGACCTGGGCTCATTACAAAAATAGGAATTGATACATTTTTGGATCCACGACAGGAGGGGTCTGCACTAAATAACCTGGGAGAGAGAAATGAGACCTGTAAAATTAATTTAATAGAAGTTGGAGGAGTTGATTGCCTTTTATATCAGGCACCTGAGCCTGATTTTGCCCTTGTCAGAGCTACCACGTCTGATGAAGACGGTAATTTGTCAATGGAAGAAGAAGGGATAAGAGGTTCAGTACTTAGCATAGTACAAGCCACGAAATCTCATCCTAAACAGGGTCAGGTCATTGCTCAAGTTAAATGGATTACACAGACAGGAACAATACGTCCAAGAGATGTTGACGTACCCGGACCGCTGGTAGATCATGTTGTAATTGCTTCGACACAAAATCACTGGCAAAGCGGAACTATCGAATATGATCCCCGTATTTCATACGAAATTATACCACCTGTTAATGATCTAATTTTCAAAGGTCTTTCACCAATCGTTATACAAGATTATGAAAAAATTATAGCCAGAAGGGTTGTATTAGAATTATTAGAGATATTTGAAAAAAAACAAAATCCAGTACTAGTAAATTTAGGGATAGGAATTCCTGCATTTGTTTCGTCAGTTATGATGGAAGAAGAAATAACTAAATTTATCATTTCCATACTTGAATCAGGCCAATGGGGTGGAATTGCTCTTTCTGGGACTGATTTTGGATTAGCCATCAGTCCATTTGCTTTATCTACCATGCCAGATATGTTTTCTAACTTTGAAGGAGGAATAATAGATGCCGCATCACTAGGATTTCTCCAGATCGATAAAATTGGAAATGTAAATCCGTCCATTTTACCTGACAAAATTTTCGGACCCGGTGGATTTCCAGTAATTGCTGGAGGTGCTCCAAGAACCTATTTTGCAGGCTCTTTTACTGCAGGAAAAAACAACATTTCCGTATCAAACAATAAATTACAAATTCAAGATGATGGAAAGATAATAAAGTTTGTTGAAAGTGTCTATAAAGTTGTATTTAGTGGAAATCAAGCCGTAAAATACGGACATATAATTCGTTACATTACAGAAAGGGCCGTTTTCAAACTAGATGCTGATGGGATCATTCTTGAAGAAATTGCTCCAGGAGTAGATCTAGATAAAGACATACTTTCGAAAATGGAATTTGCTCCTAGGGTGGGACAATTAAAAGAAATGGATGCTAGATTATTTGGGGAAAATAAGATGAACGTCAAGGAAGAATTCATACAAAAATATAGACGATAGAAGGATAAAACATGATGTTATTTTATTGAAGACTTCTTTTTGTTTATTATTGTAATTCATGAAATATACCATGAGGACCTCTGGTTGTTTTTACTTGCGGTTCTTCATCTTTATAGCCAATTGGAAGTAATGCAATAGGAATAATGTTCTCTGGAAGCCCCAGAATTGTAGATACCTTTTCTTCATTGAATGCTCCAACCCATACTGATGATAATCCCAAAGCGCATGCTGTTAATTGAGCATACGATGCGGCTATGGTGGCATCTTGTATTGAAAACAATCTTGCCTTTTTTCCATACTTGCCTGGACTGGTAGAATTAGCACAAAAAACTAGGAGCAACGGAGATTCTGCAATAAACTCTTGATCCATTGACGCCCTAACAATCTCGTCTTTCATCTCTTTATTTTTTATACGATAGACCTCAAAACTTTGTAAACCACCCGCAGATGGACAAGAATCGCACGCTCCAATAATTTTTTCTATCATCGTATCATCTATTGCGGTAGTTTTAAAACTTCTGATGGACCTTCGTTCCTTTAGAACTTGAAAAAACGTTTTTTCTATCATTACAATAATATTTTTGACTTGAGTAAATAAACATGTTTTTACTTTTTTTTTATTTTATAACGTAAATGTCAAATAAAATAATCAGCATCTCAGTTTACATCTTCCTTTAAAATTCTTTAACATTGAAATTAACGAAAATTTGTTTTAATATTCATGAGCAATATTATAGAAAAATTATTGTGTTGAAACCTCGATTAGTCAAATATATATTGTTTATCTTTCTTTAGTTAGAAATGTCCAAACTAAACATTTTTTCAATATTTGGAATACTTTTCCTAACTTCTGTATTGCTTGGAAGTGGAATGTATTCAAATCAAGTATTTTCTCAAAATCAAACTGAAAATGAAGCAGAAATTGAAGCCGATATCGAACAAGAAAATAAATGTAAAAATGATACAGAATGTGAGAATGAGAATGAAATTAACAACAGTCTAAATATTATTAATAATGGTACACAATCACAACAATCACAAACAGATACACAAACATGTGAAGGCTGTTTTACAGATAATTTGAATGCAGAACAAATTTCCGCATTTGAACTAGCATTGGCTGATGCAACAAGTGGTGAAATTAGTTCTATTGCAGAATTTTGTGATTTTGTAGAATTCATAATAAATGAAGGGGGTAATGAAGGTCTTGCTAACATAATTGGTCTGTTGTATTTTGCTGGTAATAATGCAGGTATATCACAATCAGATTTAGATGCAATCGCAGAGTGTATAGAGGAGGTATATGGAATAGTTCTTCCACCACCACTATAACCAATTTTATTTTCCTGAAAAACAAATTCATTTTTTTGAACGTTCATCCAATTTAGGTTATAAAAGAGATTATTGTGAATGGAACAACATATCCGATTATGTCATACAGGAAAGTTCTCTAAATTATATTCGAAAACTTTTACCATTATGATGTTTTAAATCTAAATATACTCAATTTATCTTGTCGAAAATAATAAACATATCATAACAATTTTCGCCTATATTACTTTTATTAGTATGACATTAGCAACCACACATACTGCCGGTTTTGCTTAAAAAAAGTAGACGTAGAATAGAAAAACAGTGTAATAAACAGATTTATTAGAACTAAAATCATATTAATAATCATATAAATGCAAGACTCTGGTAACTTTAAGAAAAAAAGTCTTTAATTTTAATTTCCCAGATATGTTCTATGTTAAATTTTAAAAGAATTTTTAATTTCCTTCATGTATTGTGCTGAAATTAACAGCGCCATTTTCTCTAGTCTTTTGAGAATAATGAATTTAAATAAACCACTGAATATATCTTTTTGAATCCAGATTTGTCAGGAACTATTGGTGGAATAATTGGCAGCGGCATAGCCACAGCCATAGGAATTTTTCTTTCCGGTATTATGCTAGACAGATATAGGTCTCCAAAATTAGTGTTAGATAACAGCCATATCGAAAAAGAAACGTTACATATCATGTTTGTTGATACGGAAATCGACGATTATAGGTTTGTAAAAAATGCTCCGTATTTACTTCATAGAATAAAGATTAGAAATACCGGAAGAACTGCTGCTAAAAATTGTAATGCAATACTGGTAATAGGAAATAAAGAGCATAAACTTATCTGGAAATCATCACAAAAAGAAAACACGACGATAAATGCAAAATCTTATGAATATGTGGAGGTATGTTCTTTTTTGACTGATAATAAAAAAGATGTCTATAATTGGTTCAACGAAATTTATATGCAAATAGAAGACCGGGAAAAAAAGTTATTAAAATCAAAAAATTCGTACTACGTTAACAGTACTGTAGAAGAATTAAAAGATTTTGCAAAAAAACTTAAAAACGAATACCCTTATAAAAACAGTATTCCTGATATAATTTTACCATCAGAAAATGGCTGGAATGAATTATTGAAAGATATCCGAAGGAGATATCTTGAAGGCTATTTTTATAATGAAATGGACTTAAAACCTGCTAAAATTATTGTTAGTTCAGAAAATGCAGGACCGATACAATTTGATATAAAACTTAATCCTTATCCCGATAAGGATGGAGTTCAGATTACTTTTGATGAATATGAATAGAATTTGAGTTTTATAAAGTCATAAGGAACGCAATTAAAATATCTTGAATGTTTATCTTTATAAGATTTTTAATTAATTATGATTTCTGGTTTTTTCTCGACTCTGCTTGTTTAAGATAAACCTTTATTTCTAGTTCCAAACAACCTAACATTTTTAATATTTTTTAAGTTGATAAAAAAAATGATGTTACATGTTTAATATACTTTTAGTTAAATGGTTTGTTATCAAATATCATCGATTCAATTTATTTTTTATAATATGGTATGATTCAATATTTATTTCCATATAGTTGGAAATAAAATATATAACTCCATATTTATCGCCAATTTTAGTTATCAAATTAT
>QCWD01000058.1 GCA_013114725.1 Nitrososphaeraceae archaeon
CCTCCATATACGACAATCTTTGCGGCTACAAGGACACCATTTTTTTGGAGTGGAATAACATGTTTCCATTTTAACCAATCCCATGAACCTACCCTAATTCCAGATGAAAGCATTGTCAATACGATGGGTTTTAAACGAATATCATGATAGCCAAGTAGTTTTTGTATTTCAGAAATTTCTGGAATTCGGTCGTTTGATGTCTGAATTGCAGTAGGCATTCCCATCTTTATCTTTCCCCAGTTTACAAGGATGTCATTCATTGTAAAAAACAGCTTAACGGCTTTTACATAGTTACGTAATGTTCCAGATGCGATCTCTTTTTTCTTTACACGGTTTTCATGAAAATTTATGTAACGCATTATCTCAGATTCGACTGCTTGATGATTTTCCACATTTTTAGCAAAATTGCAAAATGTTTTACACTTTGCTTCTATATCAATACCGTCGATATTAGCAAAATCTAAAAAACGAGTAAGCATGATAGGATATTGTCGTTTAACATCTTTAGATTTTAGAGCATAAAGGAAATTTTGATATGGTGTCGATTCTACTATCTGCATGATTTCTATATACCGTTGTAGTCCAATTTAACCTTTTTCGTGAGGCAATATACACGGGTTCGGTGGGATTCGGACCCACGACATTGTAACCCGTCAAAAATTTTGACGACTGGTTAAGAGCCAGACGCTCTACCTGGCTGAGCTACGAACCCAAATCAGTAAATTTCATAATAAAACTATATTTAAATTAAGCTTTGCGATGAAATAGTTTAATTAGACGTAATCAATAGGATTAACTAAATCCTTGAAATAGAAGAAAATAAAATAAAAAAAGATTAAGCTTTAATTTCTGGACTCTGATTTCGTACTAGATGTACTATTGTCTCAGAAACAGAACAATTCAATTTCTCTTTTTCTGCCAGAATCTTGCGATAAGCTTCCAGTGTGATATATACAGGTATCGAACCTGTTCCCTCTAACAAAGCTTTTACCCTGTAAAGACCATTTTCAATACCACGTTCTGCAATCTTTTTTAGTTTTACTTTATCAATGAAATTACCTAGTGGTCCCATCGGCATATCGTAATCTACATTAATTCCGGTTTTTGTGGTTTTTTCATCAATTTCTTCAAAATCAACCGTGATTATCCACTTTTTAAATGGTCCCTCAATCATCTTGGCAACAATTTTTCTGTGCGGAATATAATCAATAGTTTCACAGTCCCATTCTAATTTTTTGCCATCAAAATCACCGCTAATTCTAAATATGGTGCCCACTCCAAAGCCGTTTTTGACTTCAATAGGGATTACATTAAGTCCCATATTTTCTGGAAATTGATCTGCCATGTGTTCAGGACGTGCAAAATATGTGAAAACCTCACTAACAGGTGAATTTATTATGACACTCTTACTGATTGTTGTCATTACTTGTCTTTTTGAAACTGGGTGCTGAGAGAATTTAAAGGTTTCTTAATTGACAAATATCGTATCTAATCAAACATAAATAATTCAAATCGTAGTACTATGGCAAAAAAAGGAAAGAAATTATATTTTATGACAGTGGATTTTTGTTTACTATTTCATCCAGGCAATTGATGATATCCTGCTTTGTGACTTCAATGGGATTGTTATCCAAGTGGCCTCTATCAGGCATTATTACATCAGCAGCCAGATCTAATGGTTGTTTTAGTTTTAACTGATCGAATTTTAGTTTTTGACATATTTTCTTGAATCGATCATAGAAAATTGATTTGTTAAACTTGTGGGCTACAGTTGTGCATGAGGATAAGGATTCACCATGAGGAACACCCTCATTAGAAAATACATATGATAGTGCATGTCCCAATGTGGTAGAAGAATTTCCAAAACCTATCCCAGATAGCATTGCACCGTATGGTAATAAATTGGGTTTATCATTGATAATTGCATCTTCCAGTATATCAAATGCCTCCTTACAAAAAAGACGTGTAAATGGATTACCAGCTTTACTATCATAGCCTTCCGATGCCTGTGCAGCGGCATCACATGCAGAATTTCTCATTATATGATATGGTGTCCCGGCCAGAAAATATGGGTCTACAACTGCAGCATCAGCTAAAAATGCTTCATCTTGAAGCAATTTCTTTTTATGATCAAAACTAATTACTGCATAGGTAGTCATCTCAGCACCAGTACCAAAGGTAGTTGGAATCAATATTTTTGGTATTTTGGTTATTTTGCTAAGATATTTACAAACATCCATAGAGCTGCCTCCACCAAGACCGATGTACGCATTAATATTTTTTCCTTCATACTCATTTTTTATTTTTTCAATGGTTTCTATCGCGGGGTCTGGAGTGACCCTGTCATAAATTTCATAATTTTTGATCCCCATGTATTCTATCCATTTATTGTAAATTTCAGGAGTTGTGGTTGTAATTATGAGGGATCTTTGAGGATACTCGAATTCTTTTGCAGCATTTTCTCCAAATGCAATTTTTTTTGGAGTTAAAACTTTCCACATCTTATTCAAAAAATGAGCGGAGTTATTATTATTCCTATCTTAATTTAGAAAAAATATCGTTTAAAATAATTATTATGCTAAATTTAATATTTATAACAAGTTGCTTGATTTGATTATACATTATTGATTAATAACAGATATTTGAAAAACTAAATATTCTTGTACAGTATTTTTGGATTTCTAAACAAACAGAAAAAGGAAAAAATCAGTAATGAAAATGCATATACAGGTATAATACCAATACTGCAAAGCAACACTGAAATTAGTGACACTAAAGAAAAAGAAAAAAATGATAGATTACAAAACCAAAGGACAGTTGAAATCAAGCAAAGAAATGTAAAAAAAATTCGGGATAAAGAAAAGTTTGGAACAAAAAAAATAAATAGAAATACTAAAATAAAATCTAAGAAATCTGAAAAAAAAACTAAATGCAAGGTGATATTAAAAAATAATCAAAGTGATAATAATTCAAAAAATATAGAAAAATTGGATTCAGATAGAATCGTATCAGAAATATCTCATATAGATAAAAAAATACAAGTACTTAGAATTTATCATGATAAAATCTTCAACCAAATAGTAAGTCTTATAAAAGAAAGGAAAGAAAATATTGCTAAAATAAAATCTTTGGAACTGTCAATAATTAGAAAAAAAATCAATCGCCTTGAAAACTCGAAAAGATCTCTGGAACAAGCGTCAATAAGATTGTCTTTATTTTATGACATAAATGAAACACTGGATGTATTGGACCCTATTTTGCGAAATACAATAGCAGATAAAGAAAACTTTACAAATAATAAAAAAATAGGGAAAAAAAAGGTTACTAAAAATTGTAATCAGTTCAACGATGATTGGAAGTCATTTTTTACAACCAAGATAAATGATACACTTAGAAATGATGGGATAACATTGAATTTAGAATCAATTGAAGACGTGAAGGATATTTTTTCTAAAGTATTTAATGTTAAATAAACATAAAAATTTTTAATTCCATTTATTGCAATATATCATAATTTTTGTCAATTATTGTACTGCTTTACAATTTATTTTGATTTTATGAAACAATAAATATTATGACATCAAAAGAAATGGATAACACTTTGAGGCTCTTTATATCTTTAGATGCAAACAATAAAAGACCGTTAGTGGATCTTCAAAATAAAATAATTCTAGATAACAAAAATAATAGTTTGCTAAAACCTACAGCAGAGGAAAATCTGCATTTTACGATTGCCTTTCTTGGTCAAATAGAGAATAACAAAATCATTGAAGATATAAAATCAAAATTAAATGAAGTAAAATTTAAACCATTTAATTTTCACTACAAAGGTTTAGGTGTGTTTCCTTCGTTGAAATTCCCACGAATTATATGGGTAGGCGTTGATGAGTCTAACAAAGATAAAATGAATGAGATTTTTATTAATGTGAAAAATAAACTAACAGAAATTGGAATAAAACTTGAAGACAGATGTATATATGTTCCTCATCTTACGATTTTTAGAACTAACAAGATATTTGAAATAGAAAAAATGGTAAATAAATATAAAAATGAAACTTTTGGTTCTGATATGATAGACAAATTAAGTTTAAAGAAAAGTCAACTCTCAAGTGAGGGTCCAAAGTATTCTACGATCCATGTAGTAAATGCAATCTAGATTAATTTGGAAAGCAGGAAGATTAAATTGAAAAAAGCAATAAATCGTAATATAAATGACAAAAATGAGATTAAAAATAAAGAAATGGATGAAATCATTGACCGGGCTTTAAAAATAGCAAACCCGACTCTAGGCGATAAAAAAGAATTAGAACATATAAATAATGAGATAATAGAAAGGATCAAAAAATCCCAATATTATAAACATATTGTAAAAATAATCACAGTGGGCTCTTTTGCAAAGGATACTTTTTTAAAAAATGATGCAGATATAGATATTTTCATTGTTTTAGAAAATTCAATAAATAACAAAACGTTTGAAGAAATAACGCTAAATATTGGATTTTTGGTGTTAGAGGATTATTGTCCAAGAACCAGATATTCTGAACATCCGTATGTCGAAGGTTTTGTTCCCCTCCCACCAAGAAAAAATAAAGCAAATGAAGAAAAAAGTCCGGATCGTGTAAAGATAAATATTGTTCCTTGTTATGACGTCAAAGAAGGAGAATGGAAAAGTTCTGCGGATAGATCGCCATTTCATACTAAATACATGATAGAAAAATTAGACGGTGTAAAAAAAGAACAGGTCAGATTATTGAAATTATTTTTTAAAGCAATAAATGTTTACGGAGCTGAACTGTCAATAGCAGGTTTCAGTGGATATGTTGCTGAAGTATTGATTGTAAAATACGGTACTTTTTTGTCTGTACTACATGAAATGGCAAACAATAAAGAAGAGCACAAAATTATTTTGATTGATGATAATAATAATACCATAGATAAAGAGAAACTAATATCAAGATTTTCCGATTCTTCGATTATAATAATTGACCCAATTGATTCAAAGAGAAATCTAGGAACTGCGATTTCACATGAAAGTTTATCTAGGTTCATTTTAGAAGCGAGAAATTTTTTAAAAAATCCTTCTTTGACTTATTTTAAAATTAAAGAAAAAGATTCTGATAAGGCAATAAAAAATATAGAAAAAAAGATAGATAGATTGAGAAAAACTAATGCCGAGTTACTGCATCAAGTTTTTGAAAATCTTTTATTTATACAATTTGAACATGAACAGATGGTGCCAGATGTAATTTGGGGACAGATTTTAAAGTTGGAAAGGTCTATTGAAAAGCAACTGAAATTTTATGGATTTAATGTTTTAAAAAGTGAATGTACTACAAATGAAAATGAAATTACAATATGTGTGTTTTTATTAGAAACTATTAACCTTTCCCAGTTAATAACAAGAGAAGGGCCATCTATTTTTATGAAGGAGAATTTGGAAAAATTTTTAGAAACCAGTAACAAAAAAGCCATCGTAACATGGACAACAAAAGAAATGAAAATAAATTGTGTTATAGAAAGAGAGTTCACAAATGCCTCAAAACTGCTAACCCATTTGTTGAATGAAAAAATTAATGAAATTGGGATATCAAAGGGGCTGAGAAAGAATGTTCAGGAAAGTTTTAAAATTAATGATGGAAATAAGATATATAACATTATAAATAAAAAAAATATTAAAAGTCTAGACTATTTTAATCTATACGTGCAATTGATCGACGATATTTTGCAATGACAAGCATAATTAACGAATCAAAAGAAAAATATCTAGATATTTATTCCAAAACTGTGTCTACTTTATTATGTTACCCCAGATTTAATTATGATATTTATGCAGGAAGACTCAAGGAATTGGAACGGTTAAAAATTGATAAAATAGGAATTTCTGGGAAAACGATCATTGGAGGTATTAATGTCCTGGGAAAGGGACATAGATCGATAGTATTTAAAGTCAAAAAGAAAGATAGTATTTTAGCTTTAAAAGTCAGAAGAATTGATTCTTCAAGAAAGAATAACCACGATGAGGTATTTTTTCAAAAAATGGCCAACTCCATCAATATTGGCCCAAAACTGATAGATTATACAGATAATTTTTTGCTTATGGAATACATTGATGGGATAAAGATTAAAGATTATTTTTGCGATCCGAACTTTTTGAATAAAAGTGGGACCGTAGATCAAAATAATAAAAACAAAAATAAAGATTATAATTACTTAGACACAAGAAAAATAATTTTGGATTTTAAAAAGATCCTTAGAGAAATTTTATTTCAATGTTATATGTTAGATAGTATTCATCTTGACCACGGAGAACTAAGTTATATAGACAATCACGTAATAGTTGAAAAAAAAGATAAAGTAAAAATAATTGATTTTGAGAGCGCAAGTGTTGAAAGAAAAACGATAAACCTATCTTCTGTGATTCACTCTTTATTATTATTTGGTCCTATATCATCATCAATAAGACAGATTATCAAATTGCCAGAAAAAAATGAGATAATAAATCTTGTAAAAAAATATAAACAAAAACCATCACGTGATTCATTCGATGATATATTTATCATTATCAAATAAGATAATTTCCAAAAATAATACTAGAATAAAAAGATAGATAAATGATAGATAAATCAACATATTTCTTGAGCATAGCAACAATTTTACACTAAAATTGTAATCCAAACAGATCAAAAAGTATAAAAAAAATCCGGTTTATGGTTTGCAAAGATATATCTAAATAAGAAACCTGTAAAAAAGTTAATAGATGAAGTACATACCCGTAAATCTAGCAAAAAAGGGATCCTTTTTTGACGATAAGAAACGGGTATTAAAGATATCGTTTATTGCAATAGTTTCAGTTGCGATTTTTCAGATTGTTTCAGGATTGTTGTCAAATAGCCTTGCATTGATAACTGATGGAACTCACGCAATAATGGACGCATTTGTAACCGGAATACTTTTGCTGTCGGTAAGATATGCGTCCAAACCTCCAGATAAAGAGCACACGTATGGACATGGAAAAGTTGAAAATATAGGAAGCCTTATTGGTGGTATTTCGCTATTCGTAATCTCGGTTCTTTTTATCTACAAGGCCATAATTAACATTTTCAACAATCAACCTAACCTGTTACTTGAACAGTTTTCTTTAATTATTTTTTTAAGTATAGCATACACTCTGGCGGTGGACTTGCTCAGAATAATCATACTAATAAAGTCCAGAAGATCAAATAAGGCAAGCCATTCGATAAGAGCAGACCTGTACCATGCAATAGGAGATATGATATCAACATTTGTTATTTTATTTGGATTGCTTGGGGCTATAACTGTCGGGTTTAATCAGGGTGATTCAATAGCGGCAGCGATATTGGGTTTATTTTTAGGATTTCTGAGCAGTAAGCTAGTTTATAAAAGTTCAATAGAACTTACAGATTACATTTCTCCTTCACTGGTAGAAAAGGCGAAAAAGATTATTGAAAGTACAGAAGGGATAATAGAATGTAAAGATATTAAAATGAGAAAGGTAGGTCAAGAATTCTTTATCGAAACTTCCGTCAATATAAGGGCAGACCTAAGCTTTGAGAAGGCCCACAAGATAACTACTGCGGTAGAAAACAATTTGTATCAGGAAATGGACAAAAATCTACAGGTTACAGTTCATTTTGAACCAAATAAAGAAAAGGATATTCCTCTTGAATCAATAATTGAAACAATAGTGAAGGAAGTAAATGGTGTAAAAGGTGTTCACAATGTTCTAATAGGTAGGAGAAAGGATACAGACAAGATCTATGTATCACTGCATGTTCAGGTAGATAAAGCAATCAGTTTGATTAATGCCCATAAAATTGCAAACAAAGTCGAAGAATCAATAAAAAACCATAGATGTGAGATAGAAGACGTAGTAGTTCATCTCGAACCTATCCATTCAACTATAACAAAATTAGAATGTATAAAAGACCTGTTAATTAACAAGACCATTGAAGATATCGTTCTTTCACATGACCAGATAAAAGATGTCAGGGATATTATAATTTTCATGACAAATGAAAATATCCTAAAGATAGATATCTATTGCATCTTCAAAGATAATAACGATACAATTGAATACAACCACAAGATAGTTTCTGAAATTGAAAACAAGATACATACAAAATATCGTGATTCCATCGTTACGATTCATTCAGAACCGCCAATAATGACGGATAAAGGTTTAACGTAATTTACATATAATACCTCATTAGTAATCAATAAAGTAGAAATAATGTTGGAAGATAGCACTTCAATGTCAACGGATACAGTGCCATTCCCCACGTTAACGATTATTTATCTTCCTGCTGAAGCATCAAATTTAATTGAAGAGATAAGTCAGAAATACAACAACATTACTGCGGAAGATTGTAAGGGTTATTTTCAGAATGGGAAAGAAGGAAGATATAAAAAAATAACTATTTGGAGTCAAGGGGTAGATAGCTTATGGTTTAACGCAATAATAGCCAGAATCAAAGAAATAGCTAATGTGGATGG
>QCWD01000059.1 GCA_013114725.1 Nitrososphaeraceae archaeon
TTTTTTAAAAGAAATGAACGATGATACGGATTCTGCAAATATAAAAAAAACGTGGCTTGTTACCTGGGGTATTTCTAAACATGGATTTGACAACTATTCTGAAGCGCTATCTTTTTTCAATGATTTATCAGGTAAAGGAAAACGTGTTGTATTATCTGAAATAACTTCTGATCTAGATGGTTCCATAATAAAAAAAATTCCTGTACTCAATTCTAAAATTAAAAAATTAGGAACAAAATCGACAAAAAAGAGATATTCTATGCGAAATATAAAATTTGACTTGAAGTACAGGATAATTATTTTGATTTTGGTTTTTATCTCATTTTTTCTTATAGTCTATTTTTTGAATATTTTGAGTGGGACTTCAGAAAATACCAATAATGTACACAATCATTTTATATTTCAAATTTTTTTGAAAATTTTATTTCCCAATTTGTTATCAGACGAGTTTGAATTTCCTATACTTTTTAATTTACACAATGTTGATGCATAATCACTTTTTATTATAAATTATATTAACAAGACATCAACCTTATTTTTATTTGGAAATTATATATTATGATTTTATTTTTTATTTTAGTGACGTATTTAATCATTATAGATCTGATATAATGTTCTAGATGTCATTAATTGTTTATTTATCAAAGTAACTCTAAATATGAGAATAAAGTAATAAAAATTATACTTGAAATGTATTTTGTTTTCGGATTCAGATTATATTCAAAAACTTTCTAACAAATATTCATTTCAAACTTGGATGGTATCACGATATGACAAATATGTTTCTGATTTGGAAGAATTTCTGAAAACTATCAATGAAATTTCTTCTCGTAGATATATCAGGACAAACACTCTGAAAATATCTCCGGACAAACTCAAAAAAATACTATTGAAAAAAGAATGTGTTATTAAAACTACTAATTTGGACGAGGTTTTTGAACTAATCAATACTGGATATCCTATAGGGGCGAGTCTTGAATATCTTTTGGGTTATTATTATTTGCAAGACCTTAGTTCGTGTTATGCGGTGGATGCAATGGAATTGAATGAAAACATGAAAATTCTCGATATAGCTGCATCGCCAGGTGGAAAGACCACATATATTTCGCAAAAATTAAACAACACTGGTTTAATATATGCTGTAGAATCCGACAAAAAAAGATTGAAAAAACTGGTATTCAATACAACACGTTGTGGATCAAAAAATATCTCTATTTATAATATTGACGGTTTATCGTTGTCACTTTCGAAAATTTTCTCTGAGGCAAAATTTGATAATGTGATATTAGATGCACCATGCAGTTGTGACGGCGTGATTCAAAAAGATCGTTTTCGCAAAAAAACATATTCTACGAAATCTATAGATTATTGCAGTACCAGACAATTGAATATGATTAATCAAGCTGTATCTCTAGTTAAACCAGGTGGAACTTTACTCTACTCTACATGTTCATATTCTCCAGAAGAAAACGAGTTTGTAGTAAATTCTCTTTTTGATAAACATGATATAATAATAGAACCATATAAGTATGGAGTCCCTGGTTTGACAAGTTTTGGAGACCATCAATTGGACAAATCATTAAAAAATACACGTAGATTTTATCCTCATATTCATAATACATTAGGTTTTTTTATTGCCAAAATTCATGTCAAATAATACAGATTATTTAGATTCTTTTTGGTGAGCTAATAATAATGTACAGAATTCCTACCAAAAATGAAATAACATTTTTAAAACGTGCATTCAATATTTGGGGTGTTTTTGAAGTTTTTGAAAGAAGTTCGATATTGATTAAAGAGGATTCAATTGATGTAGTAATATACTCAAATCGTTATAATCCTAATAATAAATCGAGTAAAAACAAAAATTGCAAAATACAAGTCAATTCCAAATTCAAAGATTATAATTTTGATAAAACCTTAAGTAAAAAAGGAGTTTTTCTATTAAATTCAGATGATCATAAAATCGATGTAATAAAAAATCAACCTTATTATGCCGGATTATTGATGGGTTATATCCATAAAAAATTTTTCCCATCTTTATCATTTTTAGAAATAGTGGCTACAAAAAGCATATCTTTTCCGTATATCATAATAAAAGAACAAGCTGCAAATTTGGTATTATATGGAAGAGATGTTTTTGGATATTCAATATTATCCTCGTCAATCTTTGATGAAAATACACTTGTATTGATAATGAATTCAGATAGAAAACCATTGGGACTAGGCAAGACTAGATATCCATCTTCTGTGATTTTTAAAGAAAACACGGTAGTTGTATCGAACATCTCTGATTATGGTTACTACTTGCGTGAAGAAAATTAAGATTTTCAAATTCACTAAACAATTCTTTTAAAAATTATGTAAAGGTGATATAGTTGTTTTTTGATTCGTATTAATTATTATTTTATCTTTTTTTCATTTTAATTTCTATTTCTTTGTTATCTGCTTTTACGATGTTCTGTCCATCTTTAAATTATTCCATTTTTTCCATTCATACCATACGTGTACTACAAGTCCTTGTTAGAATCAACATACCAGTGATTTTATCTAAATCGTAATTATAATTTCGCAAACAACTATGGATTTTTAATATAAAATTTATAAAATTTATTATTGATTATCAAGTATTAAAATTCCCATTCCCACATTACAAATTTTCCACTTTCATTACTGAGATTAACAGGTCCTGTAGAAACCATCCACAATATCAACAGATTTACCATTCTCTGATATTTTATGTAATACATCTGAAAATAAATTCTCTTTTCTCCACACTTATTAATCTGGATTCTATATATTCTCCAAACAGTCTTTTTATGACTGATATTATAGTTTCATTCTTGTTCCTCCGATGATACTGCAATTTCCTATATCCCAGTTTCATCTTCTTTCTGTATCTACCAAAAGTCTTCCATACAGGTACCTGTTCATTTCTTGCGGGTATGATACTGTACCCGCCCAGTTTCTGCCGTACCAGTAAATGATTGTCCTTACTACCGTATCTTTGTCTGCAACAATTTCAGATAATTTTTTTATTTCTGACATTTTTGTTACAATGGGTTTGAAATTAATACTGTCATGTCTTGTTGGACCAAGTTGGGCATTTATAAAACAGATAATCTGCATCAGTGTATCGGCTCCAAAAGATAGTTTAGCGTATATGCTTCTCAATTTAGACCGGGCAGCATAGTATTGTGATGCATGCATTATTTTGAACCCTGTTGAATCTATACCTGCAAATATGTGCCTAGTATTTACAAAGAGGATGAATGATGAAATTATTCTTTCCAGTACATTGGTACTGGTCCGACCTGCAAATTTCTGCAGTGTTGTATAATGCGGTATTTTCGATAACTGTAAAAAGAATCTCAAATAGATGCTTCAGCAAGCAGGTCTGTGAACATAATATAACTTTTTCATTCATGCTGTCTTATGGTAACCTGGACGATATACTGCCGTACTGTATAGATATGATTGCTTTTTCTGTGCGGGTATAATGGTATTCTGTAGTGTTTTAAAATGCGCAGTAACTGGTCTGCAAGTCTGACGTATCTGGATTGCTTTTGTTTATATCTCAATAATTTAATATGAAATGTTGTTCGCTATGATGGTTTCTACAGAGCCAGATTAATATCAATCTTATAAATACCCATAGTATTGTTAAAGATAGGTCTCCCGTAGCATCCGAATTGAAAAATGTCGCGCCAATTCCTTTTTGTGTCTCATGATGTGATTATTCGATAGATTGAAAAGAATACGATACAAATCCTCTTTTTTCTGATGAGTGGTATTTTTACTAACATACTGCACAGTTTCTGATTGAGGAATTGAGGTCCACTTACCTTCAACATCAACATTAATTTTTTTAACATTTCCATTACCTGTAAACAAAAATTGTGTTGCATTGACTCCATTTACAATAATAGTCCCACTATGTGTAACGATAAATGTTTCCTAAAAAAATTGGTTTACCAATATCGCCGGTACCGTTTAGAATAAGTTGAATATTTTTGTCATTAAAATTTATATTATTCTCACTCCAAGAATCTGTGTTGAATCTAGAACTTACATTCCAATAAATGAGAATATAAACATGAAATACAATTTAACAAATAATAATTTTGAATTATGTGGCCTAATTTACAAAATATTATAAAGTTCATGTATATGTACTTTTTTATTATGAGATTAATCTCGAAGAAAATACTAATAATATATATAAATTAAAAATACGAGCAAAAAAATAGAAAAACTATAGCCATTAAACCTAAGCTATAGAATTTAGAACCTTATTTTCATTTTGTACACCATAGTAATCTTCACTAACTTCTATGAAGTTAGGCAATAGGTTTTTCATTTGTTCATAAAAAGTCAAGAACTTATTTCCTCTTTCTGTGATTACATACATCATTTTATCATTGAATTCTACTTGTTGAATCAATCCGTATTGCAACAAAGAATCCAGATACAGTTTACATTGATCATTACTTAACATGGCCTTATACATGATCTTTGTTCTTGACTCTCTTCTGTAACATGATCTCAACATAGCAGCTATAACTTCGTACCTACTTCTATTTTTCATATCCATTTCTAATACAACATATGATATAACAAGTTTGAAACTATGAAATAGAAAAACCTCAATACTTGATTTTATATAAGAGTTTAAATTAATAGTTGTTATCACTAATTGCTATTATATTTTATTTCTAAAGAAAGAATTATAATAAATGACTATAGCATTGTTCAAGCTAATAATGATAAAACAAGATTTTGTTCTATTGTTAGTACTATTAAGTTGTGATAAATTCATACTCATAGATATCAAATCTATTATTTAATTCGTAATTTCATAAATCCATACAAAAAAATATCATCGAAATGTTTTGGGACATAGATTACAATCATTTTAAAAAAATGCGTTATGGCAATCATCAAAACTTTCAGTATTGTCCTTAAAATTTTATCAAAAATTTACTCTCTCTATGAAACTTTTTTCCATATTATGAATCTCGATGTTTTAGTACCAAAAAACTACAGCAAAACTACAGCCCTCAATACCGTTTTAACCTTCTGAATATATAGCATAAAATCATATTTTTGAACAAGTTATTGATAAATTTTCTTGCAACGCATATGTGTCTATGCTCAGAAATTTTAATCCATAGTACGGATTTGCCACCCAGTTTAGTTGCTAGCCACAGTAGTAAAGGTCAATTCCAATCAGGATAGATGTTTCATCTAAAATAATGCAGATACGTGTTTACGTTTTTAAACAGTGTTCGCTTCAAATATTTGCAATATTTAAAGAGAAACATACAATTTCTTTTTGTCAGAAAATAAGAAATCGTTTTACTTGTTTGCAGACTTGATCTTAAATAGACACAGTGTACACTGCGAGAAATGTGGATGTCAATTTTCTATCTAATATTAATCCAATAACATAATTATAATAGTAAATCCACAGCTATAGATCCTTTGTTAAATAAACATCTATCAAAATCTACCTATACGTTGATTATATTTTCTATTTTGTTATGTCATATTTTGTTAATTTTATCTGCTTACTGAATATTTAACACTGGTCTCGACTACTAAGGATGATGTCCGTCATTATTCTCCTACGATGTGGTTTAATTTTATTAGCTAATAACAGGTAGTAAACACCAAACCACTTTCTAGTAGATTGGGAATACATGCTAGTCACTTTAGAAACGGTTCAGTCAAAATTTCATTCATATGGAATATGTTGACTTTAATTTTTACTTTGATTTTGGCATAGATGAGGTAATACGTCAAAATTTCATTCATATGGAATATGTTGACTTTAAATCCGACCAGCCGATCTAATGCAATGGTATACCCCAAAAGATTCTCATATCAGAGTCAAAAAAAAGGAATAATATTCTAAAGGTTTTTTATAATCTTTCTAAAATGATCAATATTTTTAGCTATTTCTACATTCCATGATTCTTCCGTATATCCATGTTCTTTTATTCCATGTTCTTTAGCATTATTCAATAGTTCCTCTTCGGTTTCTCCATACATAGTATGTGCACATACAGGGTCACCGGCATCTTTACAATTAATTGAGTATGTCATACGAGATATATATAACTAATAAAAATATTTAAACTGACCTGACAAAATTTTACAATATTCTATAAATCGATTATACGAATATTTAGTTATCATAATACAAATGGCTAAAAGAAATATGAGATGTATAAATTCAATTTTTTTATTTATTATTTATACATCAAGTCTTGGTTGCAAACTTTTATTAATTATTTAGATTTGGATTAAAGTATTGCTAGAAAATGACAACAGTGAAAAAATGTCAATTACGGCTAGAAAGAGTTTTGGAATATTTTTTATATCAATATCTGTAGCGATAATAGTCGGATCGTTATTTTCAGAAATCATTGAGTTGATTAAATTACATCATATCTTTCATTTTATAGCTTGGACATTTATTTTTGGAATAATCATGACAATTCTAATTATAAAGTACAAAAGAATTTTTTCACTAATTAGAAACAGGATGAAAACTAGTATGAAATGGCCCTTATCTGCAAAAATAATAAATGGATTGTGTTGGACTATACCTTTCCTTTTAATTCCTTTATTTCCATCAATTTATCAATTTCTGATTTTAGCTGGAATAGGACTAGGAAATTTATCCACTTTTTTGTTAACACAAAAATACAGTAACATAAAAAATTATGAACAATTCATAGTAGGAATTCTTTCTATACTTTTTATTCCACTAGCAATATACATTGACAATTCTCTACTATCAAGTCAAAATATTGCTATTATAATTTCAAGGTTAATGATTGCCATTTCTTATGGTATTGGAGGTATTTTTGCATTAGTTTCAAAGTATTAAAACAATTTCAAATTTGTATAATAATCTACATACTAGATATCATATGAAAAAGACATTAAATTTACATCAAGTATCTGAAATTCTTTTTTTACATATATAATGATATTTTTTTATATAACTATCTTCATTTTCTTTTAATACTTGTTTTTTGTGAATTATACTGCTATGACTAACCCCCAAGATATTCTTAATAGGATGTTTCATACTCAAAATAGCTCATTAATTTATCCTAAAACCGAAGAAACAAATACTCAAGATTTTACAGAAATTCTCCAAACTAATATCTTTAATGTAATGTTAAATAGGCGTTCTCAAAGAAAATTTTTAGATAAAAATATTGAAGATTGGAAAATAGAAATTATATTGGCGGCTGCAGATACAGCTCCTACTGCTGGAGGATTTCAGGGATTTGAAATATATCATATTAAAAATCCAAGTCTCAAGAAGCAACTAGTTGGTGCAGCCAACAATCAACCCTATGTTAATTCACCTTTAGTACTTGTTTTTTGTAAAAATCCAAAACGGGTCAAACTTACTTTTCCTGAGGAGATTCTGAGAAAGTTTTCTATCCAGGATGCTACTTTGGCAGCAGGGTATTCACAACTTGCCGCTCATGCGTTAGGTTTAAGTTCAATATGGATAGGAATGATAGATGAAGAGAAGATAAGTCAACTTCTGGAAACAGATTTGATTCCTTCTTCTATTCTTTGTATTGGATACCCAGAAAAAATACTCCTGCCAAAACCAAAGAGAAATTTAAAGGATCTTATTCATGAGATATAATTAATTCATGATTCTAAGTCAATTAAATTCTAATATGATGATTATAGACAAATTATAATGTAAATGAAATTTTTTAGCTTCAAATATTATTTTTAGTACACACAAATTATATTTTACATTACTCAAAAATCCTTTTAGTAGTTTATTATAAATTCTATCTATATTTTTTTGATGGATTTACCTTTCAATAATGTGTATTATTCTCAATACTTTATTGTATGTGTTAAATTGGATACTCGTTTTGGCCGTATTTAATGGCTCTAACTTAAGATAACTTTGCTAAATCTGTTTTAAATTTATTATTTTAAGTATCGATATACATTGAAACATATAATGATATCCATTAGTAAATATGACCTCGATCACAGTCTTTTTTCATAGTACATTGATAATAACCATCAAAACGTTTGGTTCTGTCTTTTATATACTGTTTACTCTCAATTTCTTATCAAAAGTTTTCATAATGTGAATGTAGATAATGTTTCAGTACCAGTATATTGCAGGCTTCTGGATACCAGGTACCACCATCTGGATATACCGAATGTTTTCTATATTTGATTATCAATGATTCAATAAATTATCTGGC
>QCWD01000060.1 GCA_013114725.1 Nitrososphaeraceae archaeon
ACAACATTAAAGTATTATTCCCTTCTTCAGGATTTGACATTTATCCATTCAGCGAGAATATCAAAGAAATTTCAGAACTTGATGCTAAAGCCATTGTTAGTAACAGAGATGTTTTAGAAGTTTGCAGAGATAAATTATTGACTTTTAATCGTCTACCAAAAAGTTCAAAATTTGTTTTTACTACTGACAATCCAGATAAAATACATGGTTTTCCTTTTTTTGCTAAACCTCGATATGGAAAGGGAAGTAGGGGCATTATTAAAATTGAAGATGAACTTGATTTGAAATATGTACTTGATAAAATTGATGACGTAATATTTCAAGAATATCTTCCAGGAATCGAATATACCGTTGATGTTTTATCCGACCTCTTAGGAAATCCACTGGTTGCTATTCCCAGAATTCGCCTTCAAACCAAAGCCGGAATATCAACGATGGGTAAAATTATTAGAAATAAGAAAATAGAAACAATATGTTTGAATACTGCGAAAAATCTTGGGATAGTAGGACCGTGTTGTATTCAAATGAAGGAATCAAAAGATGGTCAATTAAGGATGATTGAAGTTAATCCAAGACTTGGTGGTGGTACCATTTTCACTACACTTGCGGGGGTAAATTTTCCTTCTATTCTACTTGATATGGTTGAAGGCGATAAAGAAATTATTATACCTAAAGCAAAAGAAATAACGGTTGTAAGATACTATGAAGAAATTATTGTTGAAAATTAATTTTTTTAAAGAACCATTCTATGATTCCGTTGATATTTTGATCTAATGTTTTTGCACAACTGTTATCTTGAATTCCAAATGACTCGATCATTTCACAAGGCCAGATTCCAGAAATTTTCATCATGATGATTGAAAATCCTATTGTCATCCCTACACCAACTAGTATGGCATCCCATCTTCTCGGTTTTTTTTCACGTATTTTGGGTTTTATGGCCATACTTTACCTCCATGATTTATTTTTAATTGTAAACGCTGCGTAGATTATTAACCAACTTAAAAGAAATGTGGAAATCAATGTCATGAGAGGTCTGTATAGCCATCCAGGATATCCTGGATTTCTTAATCGTACATCTATCCCATACATCATTCCTGAAAACAATGCTCCACTAATATACAATAAACCTGTAAAAACATCTCCTGCTAGTGGTAATAATATTAATGCCTTTATAACAATAAAAGGTCTAAACAGTTTTAAAGCCAGAATTAGATAATATAATAAAGCAGCTGGAAACGGACGCTTCCAATAGATACCGCCTGTTGCAAATATACTTCTTATGAAACTTTTTCTCCATCTTATCTGCTGTTTGATTAAATCCTTTAGTGTCTCAGGAACCCCTACATATACCTTTACGCTTGGGGTGTATTTTAATTTCCATAGTCGTTTATGTTCTTGAACATCATTTATTGAATTATCAGTCTCTATTTCCTTTCGAGTATTTATCGCGTTGGAAAAATCAATACTTTTTCCTCCTTTTATGTTATTATTTGTCTTTCCATCCAACACAAAAGCAGTAAGTCTTCTATCTGTTGCAAATCTAAATTCTGTACCAATAAATCTATCTGTAGCCCAGTCATGCATATGATTATGTACTGCTTCTCTTCTAAATGCGGAAAGAGCTCCTGAACAACATGTCAAAGAAGAGAACGAACTTTCCATTCCTTTTAAAATTCTAAATTGACCGTCAAACCAAACATCTTGAATCTTTTGAAGAATATTTCCATGTTCTGCATCTCTGACCTTCCCATGGCCTGTTACTGCACCAATAGTATTATCTGACAGAAAAATTTTTACGATATTTTCTACGGCATCATAAGCCATATTGCAATCACTATCCATAAAGACATAAAAATTCCCTCGTGCCACCTTTGTAGCAGCTTCAATTGCATACTTTTTACCCACATTATTTGTTAAATGTATAACATTCAACACGTTCAGATATTTCTGCTTTAATTCATCGAGTATTTTTGGTGTTTCATCGGTACTGGCATCATTAACAACAATAATTTCTTTATTTGAATATCCTGAGTCTAAACAAGACTGTACACAATTTCTTATATTGCTCTCCTCATTTCTAACCGGAATAATTACTGATACTAAAGGAGGGTTGTTTAAAATTATATCTTTAGCATCAATATATGGGTCTTTGTACTTAAAATATGCAAAGACAAATAGGCTAAACAAAATAAAAGTAGTAAGAAAGCTGTACAAACCAACTAAAAAATCTACAACAAAAATCATAAAATAGAATTTAGCAGAAAGTACTATCCCTATGGCCGATAGAATCAGCAATCTGATAATCCATCGCTTTTTATCCATTTCTAATAATCGGTACGATTTCTGTTGAACTAGCATTTTTTACCTCATCTATTATCATTCTTATTTAGAAAAAATCGATTTTATAATCATTCGTACTTTATCTTTTAGAACAATTATTAATAAGTATATTCATTTGTTGATATTTGATGCATTAATAATTTATTATATCAAAAATATTTAAAATTAATAAGAAATATATATATTATTAATAATTACTATTTATCAAAATTGATAAAAATATTAATTCCCACTATACTTGTGGCGACTTTTCTTATTTCTACAAATCAATCTGCTCCTGTCTATGGAAAGGAACATGACATATTGCCCGTTTCTGAAACAAATATTTCTAAAATGAAAATTCTTGCCTCATTTTTTCCAATATTCGAGTTTGTAAAAAATATCGGTGGTGATAAGATAGACCTTAGGTCGATAATACCTTTAGATGCGGAACCCCATGATTGGGAACCTACATTTCAACAGATAAAAGAGATTCACGATGCAGACTTGATTGTTTATAATGGCATAGGATTTGAATCGTGGCTTACAAAAATCCAAGGCGATTTGCCTATTAATAAAAACAATTTTTTGAATTTTACATCATTAATCCAGAATCATTCTGAATATAACAATGTTAAAGGCATAATGAATTCTGATACTCTACGAAATGATCCACACATTTGGTTAGATCCAATTTTGGTGAAATCTCAACTTTTAATAATTGGAGAAAAATTATCCGACATGGACCCTGAGAATAGAGATTACTACCTAAATAATACAAACTCTTTCATCAATAAAATCGACAGATTGGATCAAGAAATTAAAAAATCTTTATCAAATTGTGACAATAAAGATTTCATCTCAATGCATAATGCCTTTAACTATTTCTCAAAACGATATGGCCTAAACTACCATACTGTATTTGGCTCATCACCAGAAGGAGATGTATCACCACAAAAATTAAAAAAAGTAATAGATTTGACAAAGCATCTTAATATCACTACGATTTATACTGAAGACCTCGCAGACCCAAGACTTGCAGAAACAATTGCTTCTGAAATATCAAAAGGCAGGGTCTTATATTTAAGTCCATTAGAACGAATAAGCGAAACTGAGTTAAATTCTGATATCGGTTATATTGAAAAAATGAAACAAAATTTAGAGAACTTGAAAATTGGAATGTCGTGTAAATAATATGTTCAATTTAATTTTTAAAAGTTGATGATTGATAATGAACGTGGTGGATATACAAAATCTTAATTATGTAATTGATTCATCTGTTATTTTAAATGATATTTCATTTTCTGTAAAAGAGGGTGATTTCTTAGGAATTATAGGACCAAATGGAGCTGGAAAAACAATTCTTTTTTATTGTATGTTGGGACTAATAGAAAATTATGATGGGAAAATTGATATATTGGGTTCTGATACAAGAAAAAACCCCTCAATTCGAAAAAAGATAGGTTATGTACCTCAAAAAAGGACCATATATAATGAATTTCCTGCAACTGCAGAAGAGATAGTCTCAATGGCAGTTTTTGAAAAAAATTCATACAATAAAGTACATTCTGTTTTAAAAGTAGTTGATCTTTTTGATCAAAGAAATAAACGATTCAATCAGTTATCTGGTGGCCAGCAACAACGTCTATTGATAGCAAAAGCAATTGTAAACGATCCAATTTTGTTAATTTTAGACGAACCTACCAATGCAGTTGATCTAGAACAACAAAACAATTTTTTTACTCTGCTTAACAAACTAAACAAAGAAGATCACGTTACTATTATATGGTCATCTCATGATTTAGAAGCGATATCAAATTATTCAAACAAGATTGGATGTATTAATAAACAACTTTTCTTTCACGGAACATCAAAAGATTTTTCGGAAAATAAACATTTACTTAACACATTTGATGAATTTTCAATGTATTTTCATATGCATACTCATGAACATAAATAAAAGTGATTTAAATGCTTGAAATATTTCAATACGCGTTCATTCAAAAAGCTCTCATTTCTGGGATCTCTCTATCTGTATTGTGTTCAATAATAGGATTATTCTTGGTTCTGCGTAGACAGGCTCTTTTTGGTGACGCACTTTCTCATATGGCATTTGGAGGCATCGCAGTTGGAATATATTCTAATGTTTATCCGTTATGGACAGCATTTATTCTGTCTATTGTTGCTTCCATAGGTATCACAAAAATTAGACAAATTACAAATCTTCCTTCAGATTCTCTGATCGCAGTATTGCTATCCTTTGGGTTTTCATTAGGAGTTATTTTGATTAGTTTATCAAACGGTTTTTCTGTAGATTTATTTAGTTTCCTATTTGGAAGCATTTTATTAGTAAATAACATTGATATTGTTACTATTATTTTATCCACCATTTCAATTGCCATCATCACAAAGATTTTTTTTAAAAAATTCATGTATCTGTCTTTTGATGAAGATCAAGCAAAAGCTAGTGGGCTTTCTGTAAGTAAATTAAATTATTTGTTTGTTACCATGGTCGCAGTCACGGTTATTGTATCGATGAAATTGGCAGGCATCTTATTGATATCTTCACTTCTTGTATTACCGAATTTATCTGCATTATTGCTTGGATATGGTTTTAAAAAAACATTATTAATATCTATTATAATATCAATCTCGTGCGTATTTTTTGGAATTCTGTTATCATATGCTCTAGACCTTGCACCAAGTGGGACAGTAGTTATGGCACTGGTCGGAATTTTTATTGGCATCTTCTTTAAAAAAGGATTGTTTAAGAATTACGCTTCCATAAATCGACTAAGAAATATGCCACATCATTAAAAAATTCTAAATAGTCGAATTTCTATTCTGTCATTTTGATAATTCTTTTAATGCTTGGTCAAATACTTCATAAGGATGTGCTCCTGGAATATTTAGTGGAATGGTACCATTATAAAGTATAAAATTAGGAGTACTCGCTAACCCAATACTGTTAGCAAAAATTGTATTTTCTTGCACAAGATTTGAATATTTTTGTCCTTCCACACAGTCTGAAAATTTCATAAGATCGGGAATTTTAACATTGTTTGCAAACTGTTTTAGACTTTCTTTTGTAATCCAGCCGGTATTTTCTCCCTCCCAATTATTGTATATTTCATCATGATATTGCCAATATTTTCCCTGTTCTGCGGCACAATATGATGCTTCAGCAGCCAGAGAAGATGCTTTGTCTTTTGGTAAATCATTTATTACTAGGTCTTTAAATAGAAATTTCGCTTTACCTGTATTTACATAATTTTCAATAATTTTATCCTTGGTATCTTGATGGAATCTGTGACAATATGTACATTGATAATCTCCAAATTCAACTATTGTAATTTTTGCCTCATCATTTCCTAAAGCAGATGCGTTTTGAGTAATTGGAGATAATAATTTATTTATGATTTTTTCTCTTTCCATAGCCATGTCTGCTTGATTTATATTTTTAGGAGCAGACATATTTACAGCTGCAACTGCACTCATAAGCAATAATATAGCAAAAGGGATCCCTACAAATATGAATTTTTTATTCATTTCTTTTTAATGCAACTATCTTTTTATTCATATTTAATACTTTCATATTATCATTATTCCAAAAAAAATCCTGTAATTTCATAAGAAATAAATCCTACTCTATGAATTTATACAAATATGTCCACAAATGAAAGTATAGGTGAGGTTAGTTACGATTGTATGAGGTGTGGCACAAGCGTTACCATAGAGGAACTTTCTTCACTTCCAGAGATTAAATGTATATGCGGTTTCCGTGTTTTTAGAAAGGCGCGTCAGCCTATTGTAAAACAGATAAAAGCTGTATGATTTTTTTCTTGATACCAAAACCTTTTAAACAAATGACAGCATTAAATAATACAGAATCATGAAAATTAAATGTCCTGACTGTAGTAAACCTGCAGAATTGGCAGATGATTTTAGTTTTGTCAAATGTGAGTACTGTTTAATTGATATGACGTATGGCGAATATGTAAAATATATTGCGTATAAGGATTCTCGTTATAGAGATATTTTAAGTGACTATAAGTAAGTTTTTATATTTTTGATTTTTTCATTTATCTAATATCATTAACATCAAACAAAAAAATAATTATTATTTATTTTTTTGCCTCTGGCTTTGTTTTATCTTCTACTATTTTATATTTTGACAATACTTTGTAAGCAATAAAAACTACCAAGGCTACAATTAAGAAATCGATTATCTGAGCAATGAAGTCACCGTATTTAAATTCTGAAAGTGTACCTGATATGTTTGGTACAGTTGATACCAATTTAGCCAAATCTCCCGCTGGCAGGAACAATCCCACAAGTGGGTTTATAATGTCCTCTACTAACGCAGTAACTAGTTTGGATGATGCCTGTCCAAGTACAAATGCTATGGCCAATCCAATTATACCAAATGTCTTTAGAAAATCAAAAAATTCTTGAGCTAAAGACTTTTTCTCTGACATTTTCTTAAGATTATCCTATTTTAGATTATAGGTGCTCTGTTAATCTATTTTAACTAAATTGGTTCATAAAATTTACTGGGCAATATTTTCAAAAAATTTATTATTGGATTGTGTAAAATATAATTAAAATAAAAATGAGCAATAATAATTATCCAGAAAGTGAACCAATAAAGATTAACGAACTCCGACCAGGAATGAGAAGAATTACGGTGAACGGTAAAATCGATTCCATTTCAGAACCACGAAATGTAAACTTAAAGACCGGTGGAACTGCCAGAATATCTGATGCGATGATCTCAGACGATACAGGAAGTATAAAACTATCGCTATGGGACAGCCAGATTGATATGGTAAAGGAAGGCGATGAAATATCTGTACAGAATGGTTATACTAACGAATTCCGTGGTGAAAACATTTTAAATATTGGTAGGTACGGAACTTTAAAAAGACTTTAAAATAATTATAATTCTTATTTAATTTACCTTTCTAAGGCTCAAACTATCTAAGAATAATAAAACACCGACCTTATATCGATCAATCCTATAGGATACCCATAAACATCATGTTATTATACATATTACCACAGTTATACAGATACCATATGTTATAATAAACAAGTGTCTATCAATCTCTTGCATTTTAAATCAATAGATTAAAAATATCATTATTTAACCATATGTTTTTTATCTTGTCTTGTATAAAAAATTCTATGTACTATAATAGTAGTAATGGTTATAGTGACAGTAATATCGTAAACAGGTAAAGTTGGTTTATGATGTTATTTCCCAAGTCATTAAGATCAGAAATTGAATTTTTGCACCATCTGAACAAGGATATTTATGTTCACTATCATCTTTTTGTCATCTTCTTGCAGTTTATCTTCGTTTTTGGTTTTTGATTATCAGAAATTGGTAAACATAACACCTATGCTCCAATTTTTAAAGGATTCAGATAATTAAACAAACCTTGTTTCGCATATACCCCGACTGAAAATTCCGCAAAATCCATGTACTGTGACTGCATTTTAGTTTATCTTATAAATAGGATATTTCTAAACTAAACTAAATTAAAATGAATAATTCAAAAAATATTTTTGATAAACTGAAAAATGATAAAACCGATACTATCCTAGTTGTAATCGAGGTTCCAAATGGAAGCGACATTAAATACGAAGTAGACCATAATAGTGGACTTTTGTTTGTTGACAGAAAGTTATTTACATCAATGAGATATCCTTGCAATTACGGTTTTATTCCCAATACTTTAGAAGGTGATGGTGACCCAGTGGACGTTTTAGTTCTAGGAGATTTTACTCTGACCCCTTTTTCTATTCTTAAAGCAAAACCAATAGGGGTTTTGTTAACTCAAGATGAAAAAGGAAAAGATTCAAAAATTATTGCTATTCCTGACAAGAAAATTGATCAATCATATTC
>QCWD01000061.1 GCA_013114725.1 Nitrososphaeraceae archaeon
ATATATCGCATGTGTCATATTGAAATTGTTAAATGACACGAATTCGCTCTCAACATGAATTTAATGAAGTATCTATTCACGATCCTGAAAGTATTTGTCCAAAATGTGGAAATACGATACCAAAAACATGTAAAATTTGTGGAATGTGTATTCACTGCCACGATCAAGAGAAAGAAGAATATTAAAAGTAAATATTAAATATATTCTAACGTATGTTACTTAATCTCTGATTTTAACTACGGTATATATTAATCATTTTTTTCTAAATTTTAAATATATAATTACGGTAATGTTAAGATAATATCTGACATCTTAATTCTATTTTAAACTTATCATTTTTAATAGGGTTATAGATGGACATAAATAATGACAATAAATCCCGGACATATGCATAACTTTAATAACCTTCTAAAAAAACACATAATGCCTTTCTTGTATTTCTTAAACTCAATCCCAAAAAATATTGATATAATCCATACATTGCTTCAATTGCGGATGTTCTATTTCTGGTGACTTTTATTATTTATTTGAAATAGGAGTTCCATATCCATAAATTTTTCGTTGGCTTAACAGAAATACACGTATTATTAGATTTATTGTGACTGATTACATAATTTCTTTATCCACGAATCTTTTCATCTTGTGTATCTGAATTATTTTTAAAAATAAATTTGATATATCCAGTATTTTTAATTATACTGTTGGAAGATAAAAGAATAACCATGATCCATGGTGCAGGCGGAATTGCTATGAACCATCTTATCAAAAATCACATCCTCAAATACTTCAGCATCAAAAACCATGAAGTATCGCTAAACGAATTAGAAGATGCAGGGATAACTGAAGGAATCGTATTTACTACTGATTCGTATACTGTGAAACCATTATTTTTTCCAGGAGGTGATATTGGTACCATGTCAATTTCAGGAACTGTAAATGATTTAGCAGTAATGGGTGCAGAACCTTTGGCATTATCTTGTAGCATGATACTGGAGGAAGGATTTTTAATCAATGATTTGGATAGAATCATGAAAAGTATTTATGATACCTGTAGGAAGGCAAATGTGGATATTATAACAGGCGATACTAAAGTTCTAGAAAAAAAATCATTGGATAAACTTATTATTAATACATCCGGTATAGGTAGAAAAAATCGTTATCTGGATGAGAATTTGAAAGTCGTTAAAAAATACAGAACAAATTTTAATTCTGATTGGTTACTTGACTCCAATATAGGAAAAGGAGATAAAATAATACTTTCAGGAACTTTAGGCGATCATGGAATCGCTATAATGTCTGCAAGGCAAGAATACGGATTTGAAAGCGATGTAATTTCAGATGTTTCTCCTCTTAATGAAATGATTACAAAAGCATTGAGCGTTGGCGGAATTGCATCTATTAAAGACCCAACACGTGGCGGATTGGCAAATCTTCTTAATGAATGGTCAGAAAAATCAAATATCGGGTTAGCCATCGAAGAAAATCAAATACCAATAAAGGAAAATGTAAAATCAGTTCTAGGGTTCCTAGGTTTAAATTTTTTAGAAATTGGAAATGAAGGAAAAGTTTGTTTTGCTGTTGTTTCTGAAAAAGCTGAAGATGTCCTTGCTGCAATTAAAGAAACACATGAAGGTAGAGATGCTTCAATAATTGGTGAGGCTGTATCTGATTTTGATTTTCCGATACTAGAGACAATTATTGGTGGTAGAAGAAGGATACCAAAACCTTCTGGAGATCCTATACCTAGAATTTGTTGAAGGTGAATATCATGTTCAGAGGTATTGATGAAAAAAATCAAGGGAAATTAATTTGTAAAATCTGTCAATATGTTGAATGTAATCTACCAAAACATCATGGAAAAACTCTAAGATGGTTTATATCCGGAAATTTTGACAAGATTGAATATCTAAAATGCGAAAACTGCGATTACACTCAACCAATCGCTTCACATTGCAATATTCAAATGTATTATTCTGAAGGTGATTATTTTGATTTACCAGATTTTACAAAAAAAGATTATGAAAATATGAAAAAAGAGTATGAATGATTGATGTCTTTTTATTGGAACTTTAAATTGTCATATAATTTACTTCGAATAGCTAAAGATCAGTTATATAAGAATAATTATATAGTTGCCAACATATGTATAAAGATATTTACTGAATTAATAGACACAAGCATCTTAAATTCAGAAATATCACAAAATCAGGAATATGAAACAATAAAATGGTCTAAACGAATCAATTGGATGAAATCAAATGATATAAATTTATTAAATGATTGGAATAATTTAAATTCACTTTGTATAAAAATATGTAAGAATAACGAAGATAATGACGTAGCCAAATCCATGATTGAAATTACTGAAAGTCAAATAAAAAATAAACATCAAAAATACACCAAGTTTTTTCATATTAACTAATTTTCAATTTCTTTTTTATTATCAAACATTTTGCCCATTCTTCATATAATTCTATAAGAAACTTTGCTTCATGCACACATCTGCCCATAGCAATAATCCCATGATTTAGTAATATCATTACACCAAAAGGAGAGGTTGAAATCATTTTACTTGCAAGACCTACTATATTACCTAATGCTTTGGAACCTAATTGCTTATAATCTATCACTAAAGGACTATTCTTTCCAACAAACTTTAAATCGATTATTGGTTTTTCATCCAACGTAAAGATTCCTTCGTTTTCTGTATTCTTTATTTTAGCCGACAAAAAGTATCCTAAAGTATACGGACTGTGAACATGACATATGGCATTAATATCTTCCCTATTTTTGTAGATGCTAGTATGAAATGGAACTTCTATTGTTGGTCTGAGATTGCCTTTTAATACATTACCGTTTAAATCAATTAACACCAAATCTTTTTCCTGTATGTGTGATCTTGGATATCCTGACGGTGTAATCCATATTTGAGTTGGATTTTCAGAACGAAAGCTGTGATTTCCTCCACCAACAGATACGAATCCATTTAAAAAAAAACTTCTTACTACGAATATTAATTCCTTTTTAAGTGAAACATTATATTTTTTACAGATATCACACAACAAACTGTTTTCCAATTTATTTTTAAATTTCTAATTTCGACTAATACGGTAAAGTACATTTGATACAAGGCCCATTTAGAAATAATCCTACATTAAGGTTAAGATTGTTACTTTTATTTTATGACCATCACAGGACAATGTGCATATGTTACTACACCTGAGGCAACACTTCCAAGCAACATTCTCTTAATTCCACTTCTTCCTCTAGTCCCAATAATTATTAGTTTTACTTTTTCTTTAATTGCATAATCTAATACTCCTGCAACAATAGAAACAGGTGTAGTCACTACCTTTGTTTTTATTCTGCTTTCAACATCAATACCTTTGTTTTTGGATTCTTTGATAATCTCATTAAACCAAATCTTAGAATCTTCTTTGTATTTTTTTAAGTACGATTCTGAAACCATTCCAAATATACCTGATGAATCACCAACTGAGATTCTTGAAGGTACCACAGAAAGTAAAATAATTTCAGAGCCGTATTTCGACGCTAAGTCAATTGCGAATTTTGCGGCCTTGATTGAATGAGTTGAACCATCGATTGCAACCAAAATTTTTTCAAAATCTTGTTTATTCAATACGGTTTGATTGTTTACTGATATTATTAAAGTATCGTTAAATTTGTTGTAAAAGACTTATATCATGATAATCAAATGATTTTTCTGAATACTATTTTTTACATCATTGATTTGTTTTGCAATAGATTTTTAACATTTTAATATGAAAAATATGTGCACTATATTGTGAAGATCTGTATAATATAACTAACATTCATAATTAAATTCTTAATTATTTTAACAGATCGAAGTCGAAAAAAGTATATGACAAATTCTTATCAAGACTTTAAAATGCCATTAAACAAATGGAAAAAAATCAGATTTTCTCTGGCACATTCGAAATTATATTAAACATTAAATGAAGGAACATAATAAATAATTTTCTAAAGTGTTACGAGAAATAAAAAATGATAAAGAAAAACATTTATCGATTTCAACAACTTGTTTGTTAACTTTAAATAAACCATCTGATTTGGAACCTAATAAAACATTTATATAATTTTCTTTTTTGACATTGAATTATGATAGAAATCTATGAAGTGGTCCATTGAAGACTTTGTATATGGTGCAACTGATGGTGCTGTTACGACATTTGCAATAGTAACAGGTGCTTTTGGTGCATCCCTGCCTATTTCTGTCATCTTGATTTTAGGTTTTGCCAATCTTTTTGCAGATGGTTTTTCTATGTCAGTTGGAAGCTTTCTAGCCAAAAAAACAAGAAAAGAGTATATAGAAAAAGAAAGAAAGAGAGAAGAATGGGAAATTGATAATTTATCATCCCAAGAAAAAAATGAGATTAGAGAAATATATGAAAAAAAAGGATTTAAAGACGAATTACTCGATGATATTGTAAGAATAATCACATCAAGACGAAAAATTTGGGTAGATACTATGATGAAAGAAGAATTAGGTTTGAATGATGAAGAAACAAAACCATTAGATTCCGCATTGACAACTTTTACAGGATTTAATGTAGTCGGTCTCATTCCACTAATCCCATTCATAGCAGTCTATATGTCTGGATTGTCATACATTAGTGACTATGATATCTTTATTACATCTTTATCATTTACGGCGATCTCTTTTTTTTTGATTGGTATGATAAAAGGGAAAATAGTAAAAAAACCTATTTTTCTATCCGGACTTTTTACATTGAGCATTGGTGGTCTTGCAGCATTAGTTGCTTATTGCGTAGGATATATTCTAGGAATTTATATTAGATAATAAATTCTTATTATGTTATGTTATTTTGTATATAAATATTTATTAAAGCAAAATCTCCTCTGGGATATATACTAACATTCTGTTTTCCAGTTTCTTTACTATTTAATTTACTTTATTGTAATAAACAAAAACTAAAAATATATAATTATGAAATCACAATTTCTTCTTTTATGTTTTTATTGTAATCTTTTGAATAAAAGTATATGTTCGGGTAACGATATTGATTATAATACAATCTACAAATTTCTAAGTTATATTGATAAGGTATCAATAAACGAATACAGGCTTGCCCATTTAATCTATAATAATTAATAAAAATTGATTTATAATCGTTATTGATTATTCAGATTTCATTGCTTGCATTTACTTTAACAACTATGGAAAAAATTTTTAATTATTTTTCTTTCAACTTTTTTGGAAGACGTTCAATTCTTTTATAATCTATGATTATTTCTCATTTTCTTTAATATATTTATGACCCGAATCAGTCACAATGTATCTATTTAATTCCGTTTCATACCTTATTAAATCCGAATCGGCTAATTTTGCTGTATATATCCTTAATCGCTGATCCGATATTGATAATTCATTTGCAATGTCTTTTTTTGATAATCCGTTTTTAACTAAAAGGAGTATTTTGATTAGTATATCTGATTCGGCAAAAAATATTTTTTTTCTCATTACATATTATTTTTAATACGTCTCTAAAAAGATTATTGTTAAATTACTCTGGGAAATTGTTAACGCAGACCGTTTGGAAATTTTAATACGATAGAATTGGTAGGATAGTTCAAAAAAATAAAAAATATATCATATGGTAAGTATTATAAGTTTGCTCATTACAATTATTTTATGCAAAATTTATCAGAAAAAATGGTAGATAAACACATCGTTGATTTTAGATCAAAAGATTCAAAAACAATTATTTATTCGGTAGACCCTATCAAAAACCAAATTAAATTAAATAATCCTGTTCTTATAGTTGGATTTCCAAGTTCTGGTTTGTTAGGTACTATTTGTATTAATTACATTGTAGATAAATTAAAGATGAAACAAATATCATGTGTTGATTCTGAATATATTGTCCCAGGTGTAATTTATTTCAGAGGATTACTAAAACATTCATTTCGAATTTACGCTAACGATGATGGGACTTTGTGTGCTCTAATATGTGAATCACCAATATTTTTAAAAGGAATTCATTCTATAACTGATTCTGTAATACAATGGTGTAACGAAAAAAAAATTGCAGACGTAGTTGTTCTTGGAGGCATAGAAACAATACATAATCCTACTAAACGAGAAACAATTATCTTGTCAAGTTCTAAAGGCAATGGTTTTAACTTAGATTCAAATGAAAACGGGGTCGCAGATTTTTTGGAACCTTCTTCATTTATCGGAGGAATCTACGGTGGAATTATTTCTTCATGCCTATCACATAACATTCCCTGTACCGCATTATTTACGACAACAACAATCAGTATTCCAGATCCTGAAGGTGCAGCACTATTAATTGAAGCAATGGCTAAAACAAGTAATAAAGAAGTACTAAAAATTAACACAGATGATTTGAGAAAAGAATCCGAAAATCTTCGAAAAATTTTGCAAGATTTTGTTAAATCATTAAAAGAACAACTACCAAAGGAACTAAAGGAATCAGAAGCATCTATATACACATAAGTTCTTCTATTGCAAGATAAAATAGAAACTTGGGCACACTAAAATCTTTTATTGCTAAATAATACGATGATCGAACATTTGTTAAGAGTTCGATCATTATAAACCTTAATTTACTCCATGTTTTTACATTAGTTCAAACAATTATAAAAATATATAAAAAAACAGTACTGTCATGTTTAATCTTGTAGTTTTTCTATTCCAATCCTTACAGTAAATCATAGTATTTTTAGAACAAATTCTATTTTTTTGCTGAAAAAACAGAAATAATCATATAGTATTCAAAAACATTGACGGCATTGTCAAGATAGCAGAATTCAAAGGAAATGTCGATAAAAATTCTACATCATTGATGAGAAAGATTTTCCTTTAATACTCACTACATTGATATTGATAAATCTCCATACATGCTTTAGATAGACAATCTACATGTAAACAGCAATTTCTTACTGAGAAACCAACACAACGATATTATTTTAGACAAGTGAAAATATCATAATTACTATGGTAGTTGACATCTACTTAAGTTAAATTTGGACAAGTTAAAGCAGTTCAAGTTCCACCTTCAGAATAAAGTATGACAAAATATAGCGAGTTTGATTTTTAATGAAAATAAATAAAAAATATTAATAATTTTTTGTAATGTATCGCAAGACAAAGTATACATATATCTTTTAAATACTTAAGTTAGATTATAGACATGGCACAAATAAATCTGAAAATAAACAAAAAACCTGTGTTTTTTGCAATTTTACTTGCAATGATAGTATCGATTTCTTCAACACAGATTGATTTATCTAACTTGGTATATGGACAAAGTATGGATCATACCACAATGAGTAACACTGTAAAAGAAGGTTCTATTCCTCTATCAAAAATAACTTCATCTTTTCTTGAGTCAATAAAATCGAATTTAAATTTTTCATTATCAAGTGCAATTGTTAATGCAGAAAATATTTATCCTGGTTCAAAAGCGATTTCAGGTTCCCTAGAAAATCATAATGATTTCTTGGTCTATGTTGTCAATATTATTAATAAAGACAATCATTTATATAAAATAATATTAGACCCAAATAGTGGTCATATATTAAATTCTACACAGGTAGGTTCTAAAAACCCACATGATATATTGATGGGTATTCATAACATAATTCACGGAAATAATATGAACATGATGAGTGGGGGACTGAATATGATGAATATGGACTCTGGAATGAATATGCAAGATCAAATAATGAATACGAGTTCAAATCTTAATATAAAATAATTTACATTTATTTTTTGACTCTGTTAAGTTAAGATAACTTCACCTCCTAATTCTACTTTGAATCTATGATTTTTGATATCGTTATACATCAGTACGTAAATGATATCCATTTGTATACATGATCCAGATCACAATTTTGTTTACCATTACAGGGATAATAATCATCAAAACCTCCTATCCTCTCCTTGAACCTTTATCAAAAATTTACTCTTTCTTTTCTATATCGTCAAAAGTTTTTCATACAGTGAGTGCAGATAGTTTTAATCCCAATACACTGCACGCCTCTGGATACCACGTAATTCCGTCAGAGTAGTCAGGATGGCGTCCATATTTTTGTACGAATGATTCTATGAATTGCACTGCAACAAGCATATTTCTACGCTCACCTTTAACTAAAA
>QCWD01000062.1 GCA_013114725.1 Nitrososphaeraceae archaeon
GAGGCAGATATTACCAGAGCGCCTTTGTCCTGACAAATAAAATTAAGAACAATAGGAGAAAACAACGGTACAAAAACAAATCTATCGACATCTTCTTCTATTTCTACACTTATTATGCTACCTTTTCTAAAACCGCCGTTAAGTTTTTTATCTAACTTTATGTTTCCTGAAGAATAATAATATTCATTATTGTCAATAACGGGTATAAATGGTTTAAGGTTATTATGACTAATTTTATGTGAAAGGCGGGTAAAGGTTTTAAATCGTCCATCTTCTAGTGTAAATGGAATTTTAGCTCTAGAGATATGAGTTCCTTTTAATTTTTCAATTTCCATCTCCCTTAATTTCCATCTCCCTTAATCGATAGGATTTGTAAAAATTTTGAACCAATTTTATAACGCCATCAACAAAATAATCCAATGTATTTCCAAAATCTTCAGTAAGAAAAATAATAAAACCGTCGTTCTTTTCTATTAGCGTTGTTAATAATTTTTCTATCTTTATTAGGGTTGCGTCGTTCATTTCTTTTCGCAAATGATCCCAAATTTCTAGTATAACAAAAGGTTTTTTCTTATCCTCCAGTGAAGCAAACGGGTCGTATATTGTAGTAGTGAGATTATTAATAGTGCTGATTATGTTATTAATCAAAAATGATGGTTCAGATAACATATAATCTGATCCGGTATTTATAGCAATTATGTTCTTTGTCTCTATAATATTATTTATCCAAGGAAATCTTTTATAAATTGAATTTTCAGGACTATTCCGGGTAATTAATACGACCTCAAATTCATCAAGATGGGTCTTTGCCAATTCAAAACATAAAGTAACTTTTCCAGTTCCTGAGCCTCCTTTTATTAATAATGATCTATTACCTTTTTTGATAAATTCAGAAAAAGTGCTTAAACCTATATCGATGTCATTTACGACAGACAATATTACCTTCAAACATGATTAACATTTTATCTTAATATAAATTAAAAAGGCACACAGTTATGCAGTAAACTAAATAAAATGATCATGATAGATGCACAGAATAACGCTCTCCTGTTTCATGCAACATGAATTTACCTTGTTTTTTAAAATTGTCCTGTAAATTTTGATCAAGATTCATAAAAACATTATCACCTATTACTATTTGATTGTGATTTGCAACACTCATGATTTTTGCTGCACGACTTATTATATGACCAAGTAGATCAGGTTCGGAACCTAATACCACTATTTGATTTTCTCCCGAATCAATAGATATTCTAGTTCTTATTTTTGGGTATCCATTATCATATAAAATTTCATTAATTGAACTTTCTATTATTTTTTGTATTGATTTTGCACATCTTACAGCATCATTACATGCATTTTTGATATCCTGAACCCCTGGAAAATAACCGATAACAGCATCTCCTGCATATTTTAAAACATATCCATTATTTTTAGAGAGAAAAATAGAAACTTCCTGAAAGAACAATTTGATTATCTTGGATAATTGAACTGATGAAAGAATTGCTGTTAAAGAAGTCGAACCCACCAGATCAATGTAGAAGATGCACATCTTTTTAGTTTCATTTTTATGTTGAAGTAAAAATCTGTTTGATAAATAACTAGTAAAGATCTGTGAATAAGAATCCTTTCCTTTACTGTTTTTCTCGGCGATGATATTTTGTACTCTTTTTTTGCTTTTAATAATATCATTATCACTTATTTGAAAATTTTTTTCTGGTTTAATGGTGTCGTATAAGATTTTAAATATATTTTCATCAAGAAATACTTTCTCTATTTTATCATAATATCCAGATATACCGTTAATTATCTGCTCTTCAAATCTTTGACTATCAAGTAATTCCCTATAAGAATTGATTTCGGAAAAGGAGTTTTTTTTTGTTTGGGTGGACAATTTTTGTTAATGATAATTCGACAGCAACGTCCTAATAAAGTATCTTTATCTTTATCTGCATACACTTTTAAAAATCAATAATAATTTATGATAGAAAAGGATCAGTTTCGGTTACGGGATTTTCAATATTTTTTTAATTTTGTTTGAATTCATCAATAACAATGAGACTCCTATTCCCAACATCGCTCCTCCTACAACATCTAATGAATAGTGGAGACCCACATATATCCTGGAAAATGATACCAATACGGCCTCCGTTATTAACAATATCGATATTAACAATCTTTTTGAAGAATTTTGCAATACCAGTATAGCTAAAACTGCTCCAGCTGTTACGACTGACGTATGTCCAGATGGATAAGAATTACTATAATTATCTTGATAAATCAATTTTTGACCTTCAACGGTTGGACGTTCCCGTTCTACGATACTCTTTGATATAGAGGTAAGTAAAATTACAATTACAATAATAACACTCACCATTATAATTTTTTTTCTCATTATTTTATTCCCAAATAAAAATAGCAATCCTATAACAATTGGCCAAAAAAGTTCCCGCCCAAAATTTGTTACAACGATCATAAACTCAGTAAAATAATTGGGGAAAAAATTATGCAGATTACTAATTTTTTCAAATAAAAAGATATCATTTTTCTCCAGAAAATTGTCGTTACTTATCGCAGGGGATAAAATAAATCCAATCAAAGAAAAAAGACTTAATAAAATAACTGCTGTTATTTGTGAATTTGATATTTTTAGAAGATATTGCAAATGGTTTTATTAGAAATGACCTTTTTTTAAACCTTCATTTATCCATTAGCAAGCATATAATTTTTGTAATTGCCTCTCATAAAATTGTGTGAATATACTATAGTTGGAATTTAGTTTATAAGTCCATAGAAATTCTTAATGAACGTGATCAAAAAAATTATCATTTTATCGTCATTTTTTTCAATATTATCGTTGTATTTACTTGGTGTGAATCTACCTGCAAATATGATTTCATATTCTGAATCCAGCAATAACATATCAAATAGTACTACTGTAATCAGTGATCAAAATTTTGAAAAAAGTTTGTCAATAGAAAAAACTGATGAGGAAATAAAAGAATTACCAGATATCAAACAAAAATTATCTCAATTAATCAAAAATAAGAGCAATTTAGTTTATCTTCTTGCAGACATAATAGAGGGAAGATTAAATGAAGTAATAAATGTTTTACAAGTTACAAGTCTGGATGATTCTTTACGCAGTGTTAAATACCTTTCAAACGTGACTGAAAAAGATATGGGAATTCCAGAATACTTTGAAAATTCTAAAAGAGAGATAGCCGAGAATATATTGCTGGAACACCCAGACTTTGGAAGTATATTTTTCGTTTTACCCAATGGAGATATCTATCTCGGTGAGCCTTACTTAAATCAAAAACAATTACCTCGTCTTAATTATGCTGACAGGGATTGGTATAAAGGAATATCAAAATTAAAAAATATTACTATAACTGGAACACTAAATGATATTGAATCATATAAAATGTATAAAGGAATAACAGATGTGAAAGATATTACATCTTATTCATATTATGTAAGTGATGTGTTTTTATCAGCATCTATTCATGTTCCTGCAACAGGCATAGCCGTTCCCATTTTTAGCAATCATGAAAATAAGCCAGAGCAGATAATCGGTTACTGGGTAGGAATTTTAAACCTTGATAAAATACAACAAAATCTAAACCGATTGACTTTGGACAAATCAGATAGAATAATAATATTTGATCATAACGCAGCATCTATAGTAGATACATGGGATTTTAATTCCAATTCAACAAAACAACTAAAATCTTTCAAAAACATCGAGAGTGTCAAAAGAGCATTAGATGGTAAAAGTGGGGCAGTAATTGAGACTTTAAATGGTGTTAGAGTATTGTCTGTTTATGAGCCAATAAAAGCAGGTTCGCATAATTGGGGAATAGTATATCACGAAAATTTGGGGAATATTTATTACTAAATATGTTTCTGATAGCGACACATATTTCAGAGTACTAAACCAAGAAAAAAGAATATTAATTAACTGTTTTTATCTCCCGCTTCCGGGTAATCCTATACCTTTAAATGGTATTCGATAATCACCATATTTTTCTATCCCTTCTTTTGTAGTAACCTTTACAACATCAATTTGTGTGTCCGGTTTTGGATAGAAAAAAAACGATTGACCAGATTCAAGTCGTTCTAAATATTGAACATCATTTTTTCCCAGATAAACTTCTAATCCTGTAAGTGAATTTACTCCAGTATTTGTAACTTTAACTCTATAAAAAATACCCGAAATATCAGTTTGATCTTTAATTGCATCAATTTCCATAGAATATGGTTCTCGAAAATGTTCCTTTATATAAAAAATAATAAAAACAGACACGGATATACTAATTGCTATTATAGCATAGTATTGATTTTTCAAGATATTATACAATTAAAGAAACTTTTATTTATTATCTTCTGGTCTTGTGATATGTTATCTCCTATTAAGACTCTAATATTTTACAAAATGACTAACTAGAAGTATACAACAATAGAATATAAAATAGAAATAAAATAACTAATAAATTGGTATATTATTGGTAGTAATACGATATCACCTCGTCGATACAAAAAAGGATATAGAAATTCTGGTCAATCAAAAATATAGTAGTTTCATCTGAAAGGTTTATATCCAATTATTAAAGCAAATTCTAGCCATTTCCAGTAACAGTCAACATCTGTAAAACCTATATCAGACAACCAATCCAATTGGACATCAAGTTTTGTCAATCTTTTATTATGTTCTTTATTTATAACTTTATGACCCATTTTTTTTCTAAAAAACGTATTCAAATGTTTTGAATCTGTAAAAATATGGTCCAAGTTACAAAAAATACCTCCACGTTTAAGAAGCATAAATATTTCAGAATATAGACCTTTTTTTCGCCGGTTAGTCAGATGATGAATTGCAAAGCTTGATACGACTACATCAAATTTTCCTATATTTGATGGAAGTGGAAAGCTCAAATCATGTTTTATTTTTTTTACAGACGTGTCATCTAAAAATTGTTTGCTTAATTCCTCAAGCATATATGGTGAAAAATCAATAGCAACAAACTCAGCGTTATGTCCATGTTCTTTTAATAATTTAATCAATCTTCCATTTCCAGATCCCAAATCAAGTATTCGTTTTGTTTTTTTGGAAATAAGATCTAATAAAACAGACTCACCTTCAGATCTATGAGGAATAATATCAATTTTAGACAGGTAATTATCTACTCTTTTTCTTGTCAGCCATTTACTATGGTCGTCTATTTCCAATTATCTATCTAAGCTATTGAAGATAGATTACAGAATAAATAAGTTTCATGATAAAAAAAAGAAGATGATAAAAAAATAAAAACAAGATAATATAATTAAAGATATATGATTATTGATCTTAGTCAATCTATAAATTCTGAAACAAAAATGTTTCCCGGGTCACCGCAAGTAGCATTTTTGAAATGGGCCAAATATGATATCGACGGATATGATCTGGAAACGATGTTTTTAAGTACACATACGGGTACACATATGGATGCTCCATCCCATTTTGTTAAAGATGGTGATTCGGTTGACAAATTAGATATAAATAGATTTTTTATGAAAAACGCCTATTTGTTTAATATCCCAAAAAAGTCAAATGAGTTAATCACGGTTAACGATATACAAAATATAGGAGTAGACATCAACGAAGGAGATACTCTTATTTTTTCTACTGGATGGGAAAATAAGATAGATTCGAAATCTTACGTTACAACAAATCCGGGTCTATCCAAAGAAGCAGCAATCTATTTGTCCTTTAAAAAAATTAATGCAGTTGGAATTGATGGTCCAAGTATAGATGCAGGAAATAATAATTTTACTGTTCATGAAATTCTTTTAAAGAACAATATAATTATAATAGAGAATTTATGTAACCTCAATAAGATAGATAAAGAGAACTTTATATTTATAGCATGTCCGCTTAAATTATCTAATGCAACTGGGTCACCAATTAGAGCATTGGCAATGATTTGATTTCTTTACAATAGGTACAACATCTGCAACTAAAGAAGATTTAGATAAGATAAAAATAATAGTGAATTTGTTAAATTTGAAGTCTTTAATTAATTTTTATTTTCCCATAGTCCGACGATATTTCCATCCAAATCAGAAATTCTGGCATAATAACCAAATCTTCCTATATCCAACTTAGGTATAACGACTTTTCCTCCAAGTTCTACTGTCCTCGTTAAAGAATCATCTATTGATGAAACATTTACTACGACTATTGACGATTCATTTGGGCTGCTTCTTGGCATCATACCTCCATTTATTGCACCTGGTTCTTTTGGTACATATTTTTCGTCGGCTTCTACTGTGGTTATCATATAATATGGCGGCATATCTGAAACTTGATTTATCTTCCAGCCAAACATTTCACTATAGAAATCCCGTGCTTTATTTACATCATCAACACAAATTTCAAAATGAACTACTTTATCCATGTCAATATATTTGAATAATAGTATTTTAATATTATTTAAAGATAATTTTCAACATTAATTTTGAATTTTCCGTGTATTTATAAAAATACAGATTTTATTCACTGATATGGACACTAATTAATGCAAAGATTTTATGCTTTAGTCAATATCAAGATCGACAATCCCTTTATAATATAATACAAACAGATTAACAGACTCATGAATAAACAGGCGAAATATTATTATGTAAAAGTAAAATAAATGATGATGAAATTGATTAATCAGGTTAATCAAATAAAAAATTTGACTGATAGCAAAATTTTTAATAATTCTGTAACTTTGGTAATATTATTACAGGCAGCTGTTCTAGCGATGGAGACTTTTTCTTCATTAAAAAACTATAATTATTTATTTGAAATAGTCAATACTTTTGTTATAATAGTATTCATCGTCGAGGCTGTGTTAAAAATAATAGGATTTTATCCGCATCCTCAAAAGTATTTTAAAAACGGGTGGAATCTTATTGATTTTACTGTAATTGTATTATCTTTAATTCCATTCAGCGGAGGTCTAACTACCGTAGGCAGATTGATACGACTTTTACGAATTACACGACTTACCAATAGGTCACGAGAAATGTCCGTGATGGTTGTGACGATTATTAAATCGTTACCTAGCATGATAAATATATTTTTACTATTATCGCTACTCTTTTTTATTTTTGGGATAGCAGGATATCATTTATTTCATGATATAGATAACCAGCACTGGGGAACATTACCCAAAGCAATTATAACATTATTTAAAATATTAACTTTGGAAGGATGGGTTGATATTATGACCCCGGCAACTAATGTAAATCCTTTTTATGGAATATTTTTTGTAAGTTTTATTGTGGTAGGGACTTTTATAGTTATTAATATTTTCGTAGCTATGATTATCAGGAAATCAGAAGATGCCTACAAACAGATACAACAGGAATTTTCTCAGTCCATTACTCAGCATGAAATTTTAGATGAGATGCGAGAGATAAGAAAAAAAATAGAAGATTTAGAAAAATTATTGGTGAAATACAAATGATACTGTGTTGTACACTAAATCAAATAAAAATTAAATAAAAAAATATGATGAAAAACGAATTAAATGTCATTTTTCAAAAGAACTTTCTATTTCAACTAGAAGATATCTGATAGATGTATCTTTTCAAAATAATGTAAGGTTGATTAAAGTATAAAAAGTGAAAATAGTTAGTGATTTTGGGCGTAATTTATTTATAATACGTAAAAAATCATATTCCTAAACTGAAAATCCTATCATAAATAATGGTTTTTGAATCATCAAAGATTGAATAATTATGATTTAATAGACTAGAAAAAAATTAAAAATGTTTCTACACATATGATCAAACGTATAAAATGTAACTATAAAAGATAATAATTATTAAATAAAATAAAGTATTTTCAGTAATAAAAAAGTCTTAAAATTTATTTCATAGAAGATACAATAAACACAGGATATATAGGTGATAATTTGCCTATATTATCCTACGAAATGCCTGAAGTTTGGAAGCTGATTCAAATTACATATTTGAATATTAATAGTAATTCTTTAGAAAAATAAAAGATTATTGTATACAGTGCAATGCAGTGAATTAGCCAAGATGACAAGATGATAGAAGGTTCTATTCCTATTTTTATGTGAATATTACATTTAATAAAACATAATCTTTTTTAATATAGTAATGTATTCGTTGTATCTTTATCGACTAACATAATTTGCATATCTCATAAAAAATCAATATCTTAATTAATGACAAAGATGGTGTATTGCAAATAATTTGTAATTAAACTTTTGTTAGTTGTATATTTTTGAGATTAGATCCCATAACTTTTGCTAAAAGCAAATTTGCGTATTTTATTGCATAGTTTACATTTAACCAAATGAGAATTTGGGTGTCTCATTTTC
>QCWD01000063.1 GCA_013114725.1 Nitrososphaeraceae archaeon
AAGATTAAAGATGATATAACTATACAGGAATATGAGGAATATGTACACAAAATAATGAGAAGGCAAGGCGAAAAGGAAATAAAATATGTATATGTTTCAGGGGTAATAGAAGATCTACAACAGACATTAAAAAACTTATATCCTGAGATATATTTTGAATGTGATTACGCTAAAAATTGCGTTTATGAAAGAAAACTAAAGGATGTTCCATTGGGAGTTGTAAAAAATGACATGCTCGATTATGATGAATATAGAAGAAATACTTCTAAACTTTGTGATCATATTAAGCCAAAAGATATTGGAAAACATGTATCATATGATTTAAAAATAAAAATAGAAAATAAACGTTTCAAACATTGTCAAAAATGTCATAGTATCTACAGAGAACCAGATATTCTTCGATACAACAGAAAACAGGAATGGAAAAAATTTAATGCACTAACTGTTAAGTTATGCAAACATCCTCAAATGGTTGAAATATCAACACATTCAGACAATCGTATGGTTATCAAACATTGTAAGCAATGCCACAAAACATTTTCTGAGATAAAAAAAAGTTAATAAGATTTATTTTTTCAACCTGTCAACTTCTTCAATCAGTTTCGCTAATTTATCTGATAGATTTGATATTGCATCTTTATTGTATAAATCTCGTTCTTGAAGTAGTTGAATTTCTTCATCTTTTTCCATCAATTTTTTGTTGATTAGATAATCTTGAACTTTTTCTTTTTCTGTAAGCTCATTGATCTTTGATTTTAATTTGTTTTCTTCGTTTATTGTAAGTAGGTCAACTGCTTTCAAATAGTCATCTAATAATTCTTCCTCTTTTGGTTTGAAATAATGTTGTGTGATACCTGTATCATGAGACATCAGATAGGAAATATTCAGAGGTTTCATTACTTTCTGGCATTCAGTTTCAAAGAATTTTCGGAATCCATGAAGTGACTTGAATTCAAATCGCTTTCCATTGTTTTCTGTTTTTTCTTGTCTAATACCTTGTATTTTCCAAGCCTTGTTCATCATCATTCTTATACCGCTACTACGAAATTGAATTGGCTTTTCTGCTTGTCCTAAAAAATTCTTGCCAATTTTTTGACTTTTAATCTGCCAAGTATCTCGCATTAGCCAGCTTTCTGGCGTTATTTTTTCGCCAAAATTTTCTCTAAATTTGATATATTGTTCAAGATGGTTATATGCTTCAGGTGTGATAAATGAATAATACCATCTTTTAGTTTTTGTGTTGTAGACATCTATTTTGGCAGCTACCAGATTTTGATTCCTATAAATTGGCTTTACATGCTTCCATTTCAGATAATCCCAACTACCAACCCTGATTCCAGAAGAGACCATGACAGAAATTATTGTCTTTGTTCTTGTATCCGAAAATTCCATTAACTTTTGAATTTCAGACATTAATGGTGGTCTATCTGATGATATCCTATCTCCTTTATGGATACCTTTAGAAAGAATTTTCCAATTTATTAAGATGTTGTTCATCTCAAAAAATAGTTTGATAGGTTTGTAGTAATTTCTAATTGTATTAACAGAAATCTCACCAGTTTCTGCTCTTTTGTTATGATACAAAAAATATTCTATCAATTTGTTTTCTATCCAAGAAACATCTTGTACTTTTATCATATGATAAAGGTGAATTGCTTTTTCTTCAATGGTCTTACCATCTACTTTTAAAAAATCTAAAAAGACTTCAAATCTTTTTGGATATTGCCTTCTTGTTGATGCAGATTTAAGTGCGAAAAGAAATTTAGTATAGCATGATGAATCAGATGCCACTATTTCCTGATGTAACATAGGTTTTGTTATACTATTCGCATATTTAAATGGGACTCGTAACAGATTAAGAGCGGGCCCGTCGGGAGTCGAACCCGAGACAGCCGGATTTCTTCCATAGGATAAAAGTCCGGTACTCTACCTGGCTGAGCTACGGGCCCATCAAATTATTTACACTTTACGATACATAGTATGGTATAGCGTGTATTAATCGCTGTATTTCTAAATAATAAACAATAAGTTTTAGAAAGTCGAGTTCAAGCTATAAAAAGACATAGAACTGGTGATTGCCATCAGTGAATATTAACATTATATTAATTATACTTATATTTTTCATAATTGTTGAAATTGTTTAGCAAAATTCAATATAACATAAACAAGTATTGAAGTTTTAGATATACAAAATGTCTTGAAAATATTTATTCATATAATTTCATTGTATACTATTACAACCATCGTGATATTGCAATTTTTTATAATACCATTTTATACAGAATATCTTACTAGAAAAAAGTTTCAAGATTTATTTAGTTCAGTTTAAAAGAAAAGATCTATTTGTAGTCATATTTCTTGGGATTTATCGTTGGAAATTATCTATGAAGTGAAAATCAAACAAAACATTTTAATTGGTTTTAAAGATTTTCTGTCTTATGCGCCCGGGTAGTATAGGGACAACCTGGTAGATGCCTGTTGTCGTAAAGTCCGGTTCAGTATGGGGGACTGTCACTCCTCCGACCCGGGTTCGAATCCCGGCCCGGGCGCTTTACAAATTTGATAACCATATACAAAATTTTATCAATACTGAAACTACCTGTATAATAAAATATTAACCAGATAGAAAACCTATTTGATGTACTTATCTTTACATCTATTTGTTGTAATATTAGATATTGTTTATTCATTCTCATCTATCCATATTATTCTTGTTACTATATTTAATCACTTTTTTTTAATACATCATATATCATATTAAATATATGTTTACTAGAACTGGCAATGAAAGATAGTCTTTCGTCAAGATCTAATGTTGAATCTAAGTATAATCCAGTATCAGAAAACATGTAACCACCAGCTTCTTTTACTATCAAATACGCTGCAGCCATGTCCGTTATTCTTATCTTATTACGAATATCCACATAAGCATCTAAATATCCATGTGCAAGGTAACATAATTCTAATGCGTTCGCTCCAAAATGTCTAACATGCTTAGTTATAGAAAGCAAAGTTTCAATTTTTTCAAGATTTGGTTTTGATAATCCAGATACATTTGTTCCAATTATCAAATCGCCAAAATTTAATGATGTATTTAAATCTGTATTTGTATATTCTTGTTGAACACGTATTTTATTATTATTGAAATATGATCCATTACCATTTGATGCATGATATATATCACCATTTGATAAATTAATTATGCATGAAGATACTACTGAACTAAGTTTAAAGTCTAATGCAAATGCAAGTGAACAACAGAAAAAAGGTAATCCACGACTTGCATTAGTTGTTCCGTCTATTGCATCCATTATTAAATACCCATCATCTGAACCATGAATTTTTCCGCATTCCTCACCGATAATTGTAGGACGGAGATTGTATTTTTTTTTTAATGTATTTATTACGGTTTCTTCAGCTACTAAATCAATTTTCTTAGAAATGTCACCGCCTGCACCTCTACCAAATTTCAAATTTCCTTCTTCGGTGCCTACAAGACCAAGAATATTATCTCGTACTTGTTTTGATACATCAATCAAAATATCTTCTGAAACAGTCTTAAAAGTCACATTCAAAACTTTGTATTAGAAACAATATGTTTTTATCGAAAATAAATTTATAATAGATTGAAAAAATTATATCAAAGAACCTATTTTCGTAGATTTTAGTATCAAAAACATGAAAATGGTATACAAAATTACATTTCAAGATAAAAAATCACAAGTAAATACGATTAATTTTTATGGCCAGGTAAATTAAATGTAATTAATGAAGTATCGCAGCAGAACAGACATCGTTGCTTTAATCTTAGAGGCTGCACAAGATGGCGCAAGTAAAACCAAAATAATGTACAAGGCATTTCTCTCTTACACTCAGCTTAAAGAATATATCAATATTTTATTAGAAAACTCTTTAATTGAGTATTATCCTGAAGAAGAGATTTTTAGAATTAATGAAAAAGGTAGAAGATTTTTAGAATTATATGCTCAAATATCTGAATTAATTTCATCAAGAAATCCAGATATGAATTTAAAATAATTGAAAAAAATACAAAATAGTAATACATATACAAATCCTAGTGTGTTATTTTACAAAAATTACAAAATCTAATTATTTTTAAATGAAATTAAAAATTAAAAGTATACAATAAATTTATTGTTTGCATATTGAAAATTTTTCTACCGTACCATATGGAAAGTTAGAATTATTTTTAAGCTTCCACATGTTAGCATCTATTACTGCATTAATTTCACATTCGGTAATTTCCAAACTTTCATTATTATAATGAGTAAGACGCATCAGACTATTTTCAAAATTTGAGTGCCCTATTCCAAATGCATGTCCTAATTCATGTTTAGATATAATTTCAATTATATTGAAACTCAGTGATTTACCAAAAGTTCCTTCATTTAGAATAATCTTTACATTATCGATAAACCCAGTCGGACCATAATTAATAGTGGATTGACCTGCAATTTTTCCAGATTTATTTTCGTTTAATTTAATTTCTATATCTGCAGATGAATTGACTGAAGGTTCTAATCTGATCAATCCGTTTAAATTTTGATTCCAGTCATCAATAGCATTTTGAATTATTATTTTGTGTTTGTCCGAAGCCAGAATTTTATATGTTAGTAAACCATCTTCAATTTTTTCTCCCCAGGTACAACAAAGATTTATTTTTTCAAAATTATTAATATCTACTGCTTCTATATATAACCATAAATTAGTTACATATATAATAGAAAAAGATAATAAAAAAATGATGAGAAAAAAAGTAAACTCAATCATGCCGTATCAAGTTTATACTTAATATTTATAAAGTTTTCATTGTATCAGGATCTGGCATTATATTAATATGAATTTATTTTAAAAATAAAATAATTAAGAAATATTAAAAATTAATTTAAAATAATGCGAATCAAAATTATAAAAAATTTTACAAAGGAAAGAGTATTATAGCGTCAAATCATCATTTAAATAATACGAGGAATGTCTGAAGAACCTTCTACAACTTATTTTAAATACAAGAATTTAGAGGATCTGCTTAAAGTGATATTATTTGCAGCACAATCACCTATAGGAATGATACCAATGTTTTATCATATCAAGTATAAAGACACTGATTTATTTTTTATAGAAACTGGTGCAATCAATCCTGTGATTCATTTCATAATTGTAAAAGAGAAGCCTGAAAAAAAATTTATAGAATTAAAGCATCTAACAGGAAAATACGAATTTGTTGATCATATAGGAAGTGATACTCAGTCAATATACATACCTATATTAGAACTGGAAAATGTTACATTTGAATTTCCATTATAATAATTTTATTTTTTATTTTTATTGTTTATAAAATAATTTCCAATCATAACCTTGTCAGACTATTAACATAATATCTAAAAACTAAAAATAATAAATAAAAAAACGGCTCTGTTAATTTAACGAAAGTTCTATAGCTGTGAATGTTCTATTCTAACCCATGTTAAAATTTTCTAGAAATAGAACATCCGCAATGGATATACTTTGTATTGATGTACAACAATACCAAAAATAACAAATTCAAAATAGAATTTGGAGGCGAAGTTATCTTAACTTAAGAGCCAAAAAACAATTTAAATTTAACATTTCAGAATAAACGATGTTTATTCATTTGCCATTTTATTTTCAGCTTCAGATAATAGGTTCAAACCTGCTTCGGTAATCACATAATTTTTTGATTTTTTTATAACATAGTTTTTCATTCTTTCCAAGTGATAGTATATAGAACCTGTAGACAGTTTAGTTGAATTTCTAATTTCAGAGAATCCCGCAATTCCGTTTTTTTCAGCTATAGCCCTCAATATTTTAAGTCTTGTTCTTCTTGCCCTAAGCTGAGTTTCACCTATCAATAAAACATATTCGTCTCCAAATTATTTATCTTTTCTTATATTTTAAAGTAAGACTTATACAGACAAAAGATCTTTTTTTTTCGTGTAATGGGGTCGTAGCGAAGCCTGGCATCGCAACGGGCTCCAGATCCAATATAAGGGCTATATTTGGAAGAAACCCGTAGGTCAAGGGTTCAAATGGCAATATGCTATGTGCATAACCAGAACAACTCCCTTCGGCCCCATTAGAATTTAAAGAAATTATTATATAACAATAGTAGTATTCTCCTCCCCTCCCTCCCTAAATGGTTATATTATATATTAATATGAGAAATATGCAAAATACAATATTCACATGAATAATGAATTAGAAAACGGTGAGATGAGCGGTAATAGTCAAATGATTATGATTGATCTTGATATACAAGATATTGAAGGTATTGGTCCAACTACAGCTAAAAAGCTCAAGGAAGCTGGTATATTATCGGTAATGGATTTAGCAGTAGCTAGTACTGATGAATTATCTGTAGATATCAATTCATCAAAAGAAACTGCAGCATCATATATAATTGCAGCACAAAGATTACTAAGAGAGAGTCATTTATTAGACAAGGAATTCATAACTGCAGATGCCGCGTTACAAAAACGAAAGGCTATGCTAAGATGTGCTACCGGATCAACTGCGTTAGATGATCTCTTACTGGGAGGAATCGAAACACAAGCCGTAACTGAATTTTATGGGGAATTTGGTTCTGGAAAATCACAGATCTGTCATACACTATGTGCTATTGCACGACAGCCAGTAGAAAATGGTGGATTAAACAGTGGTGTAATATATATTGATACAGAAGGAACATTTAGACCAGAAAGAGTAGAACAGATAGCTAGAGCACGTGAATTAGATCCGTCTGAGATTCTAAAAAGTGTAGCAGTTTGTAAAGTGTATAATAGTTCACATTTAGAATTAATTGTAAAAGACTTGGGCAGGTATATTGATGATTTTAAGGCAAAAATTGTTATTATCGATAGTATAATATCTTTACATAGAGCAGAATTTGCAGGAAGAGGAACTCTTGCAGATAGACAACAAAGACTTAACGGGATGCTTCATAAATTAATTAGATTAGCTGAGATATATAATATAGCTGTAATAATAACAAATCAGGTTCAATCATCACCAGATACATTCTTTGGAGATCCAACAAAAGCTGCTGGAGGTAATGTGATAGGACATGCGTCTACATATAGAATTTATCTTAGAAAATCAGGTGAAAATAGGATTGCAAAGATGATGGATTCTCCATATCATCCATATTCAGATACAAGATTTACGATTACTGAAAAAGGCACCGATGATTTAGAGGAGACAGGGAAGAAATCTACATCAAAGAAATCTACATCAAAGAAGGACAAAGAAATTGAAGAGATTGAAGAGTAATTAAATAAAGTTTTTTACTTTATTTCTTTATGTTTTTATTTTCAATATATTTTGTTAATCGAATTATTGTAACACCTAATGCAGTTAATGATAACGCCAAAACTAAAAATTCAGGCCTAAGAATACTTTGAAATGGATGTGGAACAGAAAAAACAAAGTGACAGTCCTCTTGATTTCCATTTTCACATTGTTTGAAAACTGGAAAGCCGACCAGTGTAATTCCAAAAATAACTATCATCATAGTACCGATTGTTGCAATAATACCACCTAATTTTAAAAATTTTTTGGAATTCCATATAACCATTGTACTATTAATTCACATCGCTATTTAATACGCATAATATCAATGGTAACAAAACGATAATTACCGGTATTTGAAATTTTTTTAAATTTTTCATCGTAATAACTAAATGGCAAATTCTTATGCAAATGTTCATTCCAAACGTCATGAACATTATTAAAATATTCTCCAGAAAGTCGCAGGACCTCGTGTATTAGAACATGAGAGATTCTAGCACAGTTATTATCTGCAAAATATTTTTCGTGTAGTTCTCTTGATAATTTTTGTTTGGGCCTATCCCAGAAGGCCATTCCAAAATTGTCTGATGAATATCCCTCGGTGTCACAATCAGTCCAAAATGGTTTAAAATAAGATAAATAAAAATGAAAAATTGATTTTCCTCTTTCATCATGATCACGTAATAAATAGGCTAAAGACATTCGATCAAAAATTTTGCCTGAGATTACAGGCAATATATCGACGTCTACTGAGAAATTCAGATCAAAATATTTTTTAATCCACCAATGGAAAAACTTTGTCATAGCCGAAACATAATCCCAATCTTCATCATGTAATTTCTTCCATTCATTATTTTTTGCCACATAAATAAAAAATAACTTGTCAAATGTCAATATCTACAATTTAATAAATGGAAGTATAAAAATCATGGATAGATAAATAATTTAACTATGAAATTTTGAACCGCAATTACAAAGATGATTTTTTTCTATTGATTTCTCATCATTCAAAGAATTAAAATTATAATGTATTTTGCTCATATGTTTCATTAATTTATAGTCGGTATCAAATAACATGTTACAAACTGTACAATTTTTTAGAATCTTAAAATTCATCTCAGCATAATTAAAAATCATTAGATAATATAAGAATTCATAAAACATTAAAGAATTGAATTGGTTTATAGAGCAAAATATTCAGATTCCATAAAATTTTTAAATAAATTTGCATGATAACTAATGTCTAGATGATATTCTTTGAATGATATTTATGATGTTACTCCTCAAATAACAAGCTGGAAAAAATGGGTAGTTGAACCTATTATTAAAATGGAAAATATAGATAAATTAGCAGAGGCTTCATTAGTATTATCAAAAATTTTAGATAATAATGAATTAGACGTGAATGCATACCTAAATAAAATTTATGAAATGGGTGATGATTTAAAAAAGATAATAGAAAAACAAAATATGAAAAGACCAACATATATAATAGAAACCATCAACTTCTACCTGTTTAATAGAAAAAAATTTATGCCAAATATACATGACTATTATAATCCATCAAATAATTATCTTGATTTGGTCATAGACAAAAAAATAGGTAATCCCATTACTTTATCGATACTATATATTACAATAGGAAATCTGGTAAATTTCAAATTATATCCTGTAAATTTTCCAACACATTTTCTAATAAAACATTTGTTAGAAGATAAAAATGAAATAATAATAGATCCTTTTAATTCGGGACGAATTATGGATGATTACGCATTAAAAAATATTCTAGAAAAATCTAAAGTTTATAAAAATATTCCACTCACAAGGAAATTGGTAGAAAAAACTTCCATTAGACAAGTTATAATTCGAATACTTAATAATTTAAAAGAAAGCTATTATGAAGTTCAAGCTTTTGAAAAGGTAAACTTAGCAAATGAAATGATCTTGGCAATTGAACCGAATTATTCCTATGCTATCAGAGATAAGGGGATAATATTATTAAAAGAAAATGTTAACGAAGCATTAAAAATGCTTAATCTATATCTAGAAATTAATCCGGAAGCAGATGACGCAGATTCAATCTTGGAGATAATACGAAAGATGAGGACACAAAATAAACGTTGAAGGATAGATATATGGTTTAGTTAACTTGAAGATAATGGTATTTCTTTTTGGAGCTTTAAAAATAGATTTCTAGCATTTTTTCTGACTTCATCTTTTATTTCTTCATTAAAAATGGTATTACTTAAAGAATCAAGTATTAGTTGCCATTCTTCTTCGTAGAGACTTGTATTAATCTTGTTACCACTCATTTTCAAAAGATTGGTTTTCTTACAGTAATAAATCTTATCAATACAAAAAAAAGATTAAAATCAATATAATATTTGAATAGAGGTTAACATTAAAAGATAAACAAAATATTAAATATAGTTGTTCTTTACATTATCATTAATCATACTTGATTTAAGAACATTTATCCAAGGTAATAAACCAGCCTTTTTTAGAATATCTAATTGAATATTTGCCTGACGTAGAATTGTTTGGCCATCTTCAGGATATTCATAAAGAGCAACTACCCTTTTTATTCCAACACTTATTATCATTTTACTACATTCAAGACATGGAACGAATGTGCTATAAATAGTAGCATCACGGGTATTGCCAGAATTTCCGAATAAGGCACACTGCATTATTGCATTTGCTTCAGCATGAGTACATAAACACCGTTCCAAACCTACCCCAGATTGCACTTTCCCCTTCAATCTCCCAAGACATCGTTCACATCCTCCTTCGGTACAATTTTTTATTCCAGGAGGGGTTCCATTATAGCCGCTAGATATCTGTCTATTATTTTTAACTATAACTGAACCTATCTGTCTGGTTAAACAGTTTGATCTTAATTTCGCTATCTCAGCTTGCAACATAAAATGTGTATCCCAATCTGGTCTTTCAAGATTCCAATTTGGTTTTTTTTTCATTGTATTTCTCAAATTATTTTGAATATGATAGAATATAAGAAGATTACAAGGTATTTACAAAAGTTTTGTGAATTTACACATGACGCCATTACATAACTATAAAAAAAATATTAATATGAGATTTTCATAACGTAATTTAGCAATAACGATATAACATGCATACATCTACACAAGAGAAAGATGAGAGGAGAACAAGAAGGATCTACCTATATATTTTTTATCTCTGTTCTGTGATGATGGCGATCATTACTTTTTATGCGTTATTTGTTAGTATAGACGAATACATTAAAACGGGTAAGGTGGTAATAGGAGAAATACTAGTTGAAACAGAATTTCCTATGAAAGGTTTAGCAAAACTTGTCACATATTTGATGATTGTGACAGTAGTATCTTGGTATTGTGTAACCAAATTGGGGGGTGATAAAGTAAAGAATATCCCTGATTCCATGAAAGCTGTTTTACAATTAATAGTTCTTGGTATAGGTGTAATAGCATTATATGAATTTATATATAATTTTATAATCTGGAATTCTCTAATAACTGCCGATGTAATAAACGGTATTTTCAGATTGGATGACATAAACATTGCATATCCAAATCCAAAGATACCATGGAATCTTGTCTTTGCTACCAAGATGTCGTTATCAGCACTATTAATATCGGCCCATGGGTTTTATACAATATCAAAACACAAATTTAGATGAAATTGAGAAAATATCGTAGATAAAAGATAAAATATAAAAATATATAAAATATTGAATTCTAGTATAGACAAATAATGAGTAATAAAATTAGATGTTCTCATATATTAACAAAAAAACAAAGTGAGGCTTTGAATATACTAGAAAAATTAAAGAAAGGAGAAAGCTTTACAAACTTGGCAAAAGAACATTCGATAGATAAGGCAAGTGGAAAGAAAGGAGGAGATTTAGGTTTTTTTACAAAAGGTATGATGGTAAAGCCTTTTGAACAGGCAGCATTTAATCTTGACAAAGGACAGATATCAGAACCTATTAAAACAGAATTTGGATATCATATAATTAAAAGAATAGAATAAAATTTGTAAAATTTAATTTAAAATATATTAAAATTAGATGAATGGATATGAGTATGATACAAAGATATAGTGTGATAGAGATATTTTTTATGGGTTTTAACAAGTATTAAATATGTCATCAATTTGGAATGATATTAAAAAAGATATCAAACCAAAATCATGGATATCCAAATATAGACAAACGTCTATAAAATATTTGCTAATAATGCTCTGCTTTTATTATGGAATGGGGGCGTTAATTTCGGTAAGTTGGACAAATATTATTGGAATCTTTTTACCTTTTTACCCACAACAGGAGATACCAAGATCGTTAATCCCGGTAATGACAGCGGGACTATTTGAAGAGTCGTTATTCTTTGGCATCCCGTTTTATTTATTCTATAATAATATAATAGTTTTATCAACTGGTATAATTTGGTCTACTCTTCACCTTTTCAATACAAATAATCTTGACATTATGTATTTATCATATGGTAATTGGATATTTACCCTAGTAACGTTATTTTTTAGTCTAAGGACGTGGATTAGTGGAAAAGGATGGTTTTCAATTATTTCACATACGTTATGGAATTTAGCATTTTTTTTTCTTGGTTGTCAAATTAATCATGAAACAAACTCGATCTGTAACTACACTGGTACACTACAAGATTCAGATATCTCAAGTATTGTATCAGCAATAATTTTATTATTATTAACTATTTTAATAATGCAAATTAGAAAAAAGAATTTGCTTAAAATAAAATAAAATAAAATTATGAAATTGGAAGATAATGATTTTTATAATTAACCATAACTAAGATATTTATTTCTTAAATTAGCCCGAATTTTATCAGATAATCTTTCTGAAATATTCTTCTGTTTTTCGTTAATAGAGAGTAAATTTTTATTAGTAAAAAGGAATGGCCCGTATATATAATTGTCACCCTGTTTTGGAGCGACTGGTTCGATTTCCGATAATAGGGAGTTCAAAGAAATATTATGGTCTTTATTAGAATTATCTTGTTGCTCCTCTGATAAAGTCTTTAATAAATTCAATATTTTATTATCATTAATTTTACGATAGCCAAAGGTTGTTATTTTTGTATTTATATTTTTATCAATTTGATTTGAATCAATATTATCAATTTTGGTGCCAACTATGAATGGATTTGGTTTGTAGATGGAATCTAATTTCAATTGCCATACTTCATTTGGACTGGAGATAATAGCATCAAAAAAATGATCACGGATAGGAGTAGTCGAAATAATAAAATTCCAATTTTTTGGATTTGATGAATATTTATGAAATAAATGTTTGCCCAAATTAGTTTCTTCTAAAATTTCCATCAAATATCATATAAAACAACTACAATATGATAGTTTCTAAATAGTTTAAAAAATGAAATGAAACAGAATTATTTCAAAAGACAATCTAATTATGTTTCGACATATAGTATATTATCTTCGATTACTACTTTATAAGATTCCAACTTTTGAAGATTCTGTGGAAACCAGATCAGATTACCTGTAGTTATATCCCATTTTGCCCCATGCCATGGACATTTGAGTTCTTTTCCATTTAATGTACCTTCATGTAATTCAGCTCCAGCATGAGAGCATATATTATCCATAGCAAAAAAAATGCCATCCACATTTCCTACCACAATTTCTTTTCCACCGGCAGTAATATTGATCAATTTACCATCTTCTAGATCAGAGATATCCCCTACCAAAAATTTTGTCATATAAATACTATAGAGAGGTTATTATAATATTTATTTAATAAAATGTACAGTAATACATTTTTCATTGTTATGATTTTCTGGTTTTTAAGTTAACGAAAGATATATGGCTGTTGATACCATCCGTTCTCATTATTTTATGGGAATAGTATTTGAGAGAAACAGGGTGTTCACTGTTATCGTAATGTGTTCTCTATTTCTATATTTTTTGGATTGAGTTTACGTAATACAAGTAAGGCGTTATCTATTTTTTCTGACTAAAAAGGAAGTTATGTGTCTGTCTCAAATTAGACTCACCTTTTTGCTTTTTTAAAAGAATTTACAAAATGTAAATGAGTATCTGTTTTTATTATTGACAAATTTTTATTTAAAAGTAGATTAACTGAAAGCATTACTATCTATGTATAGCAACTGAACTGGTACATTATTCTATCCTTGGAATCTTTTAGCTAAAGATTGAGCACAAAAACATTCTTGTTACAATACAATTCATCGAATCCCTGACCAGCAAATACAGACGTCAGCCAGCATACTCTGATGGTGGTACGTTGGTATTATATCCCGAAGTCTAATGTATCGAGATTGAAGCACTGTTTGAAAATACTATATGAAAAACTTTTGATGATATAGAAAGAGAAAAGTTTTGATAAAGATTTTATGATAGAATAGAAAGTTTTGATGGACACTGCTTATGTACTAAGAAAAAGGATTGTAATCTATTTCACGTTTAGAATTGGATATCATTCATTGTATCAATGTACTACAATATACGAAATAATAGTTTTAGTTAAAAAATGGAGGTGAAGAGAAAATTATCTTGAAAATGAACAGAACCTAACAATATCACAAGAATATGACATTCACAGCTAAATTGATTTCCATAATCAGAGTCCAACATATTAAGAGAAATTAAAAAAACTTTTTATTAAATGAGGAAATATAATTTAATTGATGGAAAATATTTCTTTTGATGATAAATTGATATTATTACAGTATATTATAGAAAAATATAATTCAGAAGATCTACTTAAGGAAAAATTAGATGGTTATTTTACCGTAAAAGAGGTAGAAAGATGCATAGATACATTGATTGCTACACAAAAAGTAAGAAGGATTGGAAATGATATACTACAGAATAATATTAGTCATACAGGCGAACTTCCAGATATTCCATCGTCAATTAAAGAAATAATAGACAAAATGTAAAATATTTTTAGTATTCATAATAAAATGGATAATAAAGTTCTTAATAATAGAATTTTTATTATACTAATGATTTCAAATGGATGAAAAGATATTGAACTTGTTTAATAACAAATTCTCTTTTGAAGAACACGAGAATAGACTTGATTTAGGTTTTAGAAATATATTAAAGGAAATTAGAGATTTTACGAATAATCTTGGAGATAACGTCAAAGAAGAAATAAGGCCGCATAGAATTGTCTATTCAAAAGGCATTGTTTTTAGAATTTTTTTGGATATAGAACCAGCATATGATAAAATAATAATAACTATTAAAAAGGGGAGAGAAAAAAAGGAACGATATGTTATACAAAAATTAACTGAAAATATAGAGTTTATAAAGAAAGAAATTAACGATGCATATATCAATATCCAATAAATGAAAAAATGATTTTAGTTATCATATGATGAGAGAAGATATAATCTAAATTTTTAATCTATAATTTATTTTCTGTATCTATCCACTAACAATAAAATCGCTAAATTCACCAATATATGGTTCATAATTAATGTCAACACTATTAACTATAGCATTAGGCGGACCGATTCTACACCAATTAATCAAATTGTTAATCTGATAAGGTCTGCCTTCTGCAACGCATTCAACCCTACCATCTATCAAATTTTTCACCCATCCAACTACATGATTTTGCATTGCAGTTTCAGCAGTATATTTCCTAAAATAAACTCCTTGAACTTTGCCGTTAACAAAAATATGAGCACGTACTTTTTTTTCATCATCATTGCTTGATAACAGGATGTCTTTATCATGTGATGTTGTGTCAAATGTTTTAGGTGACATGAACCTAAAATTATTTGTATATAATATTATATAAATTATCAGGTATTAAACATTTTAAAAATATATCATAAAAATATAGAGATAGAAAGATGTAACTTCATTTATAAATCAATTTTTTGAATGACAGGCTATTTACATAATATGGAAATAATCAATTAAAATTTCTCGTGCCATTGTAGTTTGTTTTGAAAAGATTAATTAATTATTTAGGATGTAGTTGATGACATTATAAATATTATTTATTGTCTGATGATGGCTATGTTAATTTAACGAAAGTTCTGTAGCTGTGTATGTCCTATTCTTGTGATATTGTTAAGATTGCCCTAAGTAGAACGTCCGCAATTGTAGTAATTTATTCATTGTATTTGTACTTTCTTGGCCTTAGTTTACGAAATACCAGTAAAGCGTTATCTATTTTCACAGATCAGAAAAGAAGTTACGTGTTTGTCTGGAATTGTAAACAACGTGTTGGTTCATTATCTAAAAAAGGGTATATGTGGAAAAGAGTATCTGCATTTATTATCGACGAGAAAGTGATCCAAATAGGCTTGAAACATTACTATCTGTAGATTGCTACCGAACCTGTTGGCAAGACTATCTTGGGAATCTTTTAG
>QCWD01000064.1 GCA_013114725.1 Nitrososphaeraceae archaeon
TAATACCAGTTATAGGATATGTATTGATTAAGTCCATTAAGACTTATTCTACGGAGTAGAAAGTACCTAATAATTAAAAAACTCCGTATTGTTGTGATTTTTGTAATCATATCACAAGCCTTAAAAAAATGAATATATTAAAATAATAAGATTCTAAATTAATGGAATTTCAGTAAAAATTTATTAGTTCAAATTCAATAAATCTAGCTGTAATGAAAAAAATTGAGGTTTTAACTTCCGACGAAAAATTACTCAAGGTTAACGAATTATTAACCAAGTTTAACGTAGGTGGAGTAACTGTTTATGATGTAAAGGGAAGAGGAAAAACTAAACTAGAATCGATATATGTTGGACTTTGGAACACGTATCAAAATAGAGGTTATTGTTTCTGATAACATATACAAAGATATAATTAATGAACTTTTAAATGAGTTAAGCACTGCATCTGTATCTGATGGGAAGTTATGGGTTTATGATGTTTTTGAAACCTATGATATAGGTACAAAAGAGAAAGGAGAAAGTGCATTATAATAGAGATGCGATTTTATTATTTAATATATTTTAGGTTATCCTAAATTGGTAACCTCATCTAATAACATATCTATATTATTATTAATTTATTTAAAAAAATAAGAAAATAGTGGTTATCGTTATTTGTTAATAAAAGTATCAATACCTTCTTTTAGTTGATTAAAGTATTTGGTTGGAGTTACGGCATTATTTTTAACTTCAATCAGATTAAAGTTTGGTAGGTCATTGAAATTATAGTCCCATTTCCAATAAGCCATTCCATATACTCCTTCATTAGTAAAAGTTTTCAAGAATTTGTTAACTTTATCTTGCGTTATGTCACTCTCAGCTGCATTTAATTTGTACACTCCTCCTTGTTTAGTTCTTACCACCTCATTCCATTCACCTATATAAAGCGGAACTTCCGCCAATTCAGATGTTTTAAGGAATACATTAAATCGTTCTTTTTGATATTGATCCCGGTCAGGAAGTCCGTATACACTTATCTTAAAGGCAACGTTTGTTTTATCAGCAGGAGCCATTTTAGCCAAATTTTCAGGAGTCACGTCAATGTTGCTATCCAAGTCTACGGGTATGTTCATACTATACACCAATGTTTTATCAGTATACTGTCTCAAGAAATCCACCATAAATGAATTATATTTACCTATTTGTGTCCATTGAGATTTACTATGTACTTGAGGTTCACTAAGAATTTCATATCCTAGAGTACTTTTATGATCGTCAACTAATTCTACAATAGTTTTCAGATAATCTGCCTGCAACTGCCAGCCCGCATTTCCTTTTGAATCATTAATTTTTCCTGACCACCAATCGGTCCACCATTGTTGTGCCGATCCAGAATCAGTATTTCCACCACTTCTTTTTTGATAGACTGAAGGATTATTGTCAAATAGAAATGAAGGAAATCCTGTTCCAATTTTTTCAAACCATGATGATGTATGCCACTGATGATTATCGTAAAGTATTTTTATATTCCACTTATCACCTGCTTCAGCAACTTGTTTAATTTCGTTGACAAATTCAGTGGGGTTTTTTACATACGATTCCCAGTACATAAGAAATCTTACATGATTTAAGCCAGCTTCAGACAGGATCTTAAAACTCTCATCAAAATAATTAGTAGGTGGCTCGTTATTGAGTTCTTTTCCTTGATTAGTTTTTGTCCAATAACCTTTCATTGCAACGCCAATAAATGGTCCTTTTGGTTCATCATCTTTAGAAATCTTTTGTGCAACAATTGTTGAATTATCATTTAATGTCGTTTCCGAAGAATTTTTTTCTATTGCAGTTATATTTGTATCCTGAGCGTATGATTGCAAAAGTTGATTTCCTAGGTTTGGAATCAAATGAAGCAACAATACAAAACTTGCAACTACAATAGATGATAAAACAATGTTTTTGTATTTTCGCATATTTATCTTTCTTTCATTATCAATATAAAATCCATACCTAATCAGAAATTTATATAATTTGTTTTATTAAAATCAATAATATTGGTAATTTTTTACAAATAATTAAAATATACTGATATTAAAATATACGTTTAATAAAAAAATTAGATTTTAAAAAATTTACATTATAAACCGATAATTTAAGGGTAAATTTGTTGTCCTGTAAACCTATCTATTATTTTAATAGCCTTAGTAGGGCATGTTTGGGCAGCATCGTATATAGATTCAAAATTATCGCCTGTTTCAGATTTTACAATAGCTTTTGGATTAAAAATTTTATCTTTTTCCACATAAAACACATGAGGTGCCAATGTTTCACAACTGCCAAATGCAATACATAAAGTTGGTTCGACAGTAATTTTGAATCTATTTTTTTGTGTATCTAACAGATATGACTCCGAAGATTGTGTATCGTTTTCAAAAGAGGTCTCACTATATTTTGATTCTACTTTTGACTCTGATTCTGTTTCGAAATATTGATTAATTTCAGTATCATTAGACCAAATATCGGTGGGATTTGTATTGAATCGTATTTGTGTATACTTTTCCCTTTTAGTCCGGTCTGAAAGAACTTCATAAGCTATATTTATCAGTTTTATAGTATCTTGTGAATATGGGTCTCTGTTTTTATCTGGATGATATTTTTTAACCAGTTTTCGATAAGAGCGTTTAATGTCTACAATTGAGGCATTCTCTGAAACACCCAGTAAAGCATAATATCCATATATATCCAATGAAAAATAATGTCAAGTTAACTATTTTAAATAGATTACCGTCTACTACAAGTCTAAATCGAATCTGATTTAAAAACAGTATCGATAAATAATAAAAACTAGATATTTTATTAATGATAAGTCATTTAGTTGTTGGCTCTATAAACTGGGATGTACTTTTGTTTTTAAAAAAATTCCCTTCCAGCGGAGAAGAAGTATCAGCTGATTTTATTTTTGAATCTCCAGGTGGTAAAGGTGGCAATATTTCTGTAGCCTCAAGTAAAATTTTAGGAAACAATGAAGTAGGATTGTTATCGATAATTGGAAATGATCTGATTGGCAGAAAACACATTAAAATGTTGAGGAATAAAGGTGTCATAACCGATTTTATCATACGCCACGATAAAATCGAATCTGGAAAAGCGTTTGTAATTATAGATAGTAAAGGAAGGAATTTAATTATAACAAAAAAAAATAATGATGCCGTCATAGATGAGATTTTAAATGAAAAGAATAGTTGTAAATTAATGGAAACAATTGCTGAACTAAAAGCCATTACTATTACTGATCTACCAATCAATTTTATTGAAAAATTATTATCATATAAACATAATAAAAAAAGATTGATAATTTGGATACCAGGACTGAGATCAAATTTAAAGTTAATCAAGCTTGCAAAATTGTTTAATCAAATAAACTATTTAGTATTAAATGAATCAGAATCTTTTCAATTGACAAATTGTCCCGAGTCAGTTAATGCATGTAAAAAAATTATGGGTACCAATAAAGACTTGGGCGTAATTATTACACTTGGAGAAAACGGTTGTTTGTATGCAAAAAATGATCAAATAACAAAGATACCAACGATCAATCTTTCTGAAATGGGGTTACTGCCAGTTAATACCGCAGGTTCTGGAGATGTATTTGCAGGTACTTTTTCATCTTTAAAAATTTTAAATTATGAAGATAAAGATGCCATTCAATTAGCATTGTTGGCAGGATCAATTAAAGTTACCAAAAAAGAAATTCAGGCGTGTCCAAATTTAAACCAGATTTTGCAGTTTATAAAAAAATATAAAATTAACTTCAAATATGATTTGTTATGTTGATAACAAGAATGCTAAAGATTAGATGAGCTGCCGTAGAGTTTATAGATTTTGCCTGTACTGTTAGAAATGTAACTCCATATATCAGATCTTATTTTTAGATCGTTAAACTTTATTTTTTGATCCTCTTCTATGGATTCATAAACAAATTGACCGATAACTATTTGATCCGGTTTTGCCATTGAAGTCATTTTTGCAGTTATGCTTATCGTATAACCCAAAATATCTGTAATAGGTCTTTTTATCGTAATTGATTTATTTTCTACTTCAACGAGACTATTTTCCCATCCATACTGAACTACGGCATTTTCACCAACATCAATACCTATCCTCACACTAATTTCCGGATAATCATATTGACTCAAAATTGGATTTATTCCCTGCTTGACAACTTTTATCATAGACATTCCGCAATTAACTGCATTTGTACATGGAAAATACAGGTCTTGTTTATCAAGTGATTTTACCAGAAAAAAACCTATAATGGCGTCGCCAACATATTTTAGAACGTATCCACCATAAGCAATAATAAGTTTAGACATCTCTTGTGCATAAGCTCTGAGAATATCAGCCAATCGATTTACAGGTAAAGTCATGCATAATTTGGTAGAGCCTACCAAATCCACGTGAATCATTACAAGATTTATCTTTGTTCCAATAAATTTTTCGAGAAATTTTTTAGATTCATCTGTCGATACGTCAAATTCAAAATTCACCTGAAGTGCCTTCCATATACGAGATTGTGCATTCTTTATAATTTCATCTATATTGACAATTGCGTCTAGATAAAAATCAGCTATAGAATCATTATGTAAAAGGTCTTGGCGTTTTTTTTTCTTTTCCTCTTCAATATCTATGATTTTTTTTATTTCTGCTATATCAAGGTCGGTTTCGTTGGCAATTATTTCAATTGGAATACCAGAATAGTGCAAATTTAAAATCTTCTGTTTTTGTTCGATTAACATACGGGTTGGAAAATGATTATCTTTTGAGATATTTAAAACTAAATATGAATCTAGAAAAAAGAATACGAAAAAAAATTTAGAATCTCATTATAATGACATTCTTGTTAATTCTTTAAGGTCAACGGTTCCCCAAGCCCCCATTCCACGTGAATTACCTGGCTCGGATTTATTTCCGACAATCTCGCTTATTATTATCTCCTTTGGTGCCATCGGAGGCCAGACCATTGCAACGTATTCACCTTTGTCACCAGATTTATCCAGCTTTGCTGGAATGATATTTTCATTTGCAAATTTATTGTCAATTAAGATGGTTTTAACCTTCTCAAAAAGATCGCGTTGTCCATGAACTATTACATGAATATTTTTACCCGTATCCAATGTATCTTTGAATAATTAATATCGATTATAAACATGTTTTCAGGAATATTTTAATACAATTTTAGGATCTATATAAAAATCGTATACTATCGTTGCTTGAGAGTTTAAATACAATTTTATTCATCAAGTATTGAATTTTTCATGTTGGATAGTATTAGTTTTGCAATTTTAGGTGATTATGAAATTGCTAAAGAATTTGGAAAAAAGGGAACTACTACGGATATTTCTATATATGATAAGAAAACGTCAGATAGGATTTATTCTTGGATATCTCCTATATCATTTCCGGATAAAATACAGTCTTTACTTCAAGTTCTAAATATGGTTGATTATGTAATTTTGAATGTTACAAAAATGGACAAATATTTGGGTGAACAAATAGTTGCCATCGATATGCTAAAACTAAACAAAGGATTTATTTTACATTCATGGGAAATTGATGAAAATAAAATAAAAAATTTGATTAAAGATTCTTCATTATCAGAGTATAAAATTATGGATAACATAGAATCATTAAAAGAAGAAATTACAAAAATAAAGCAAGAAAATATCGATGAGAAGAATGGAGAGGTTATAATACCTATTGACCACAGTTTTGATGTCAAAGGCATAGGGTCAGTAATATTAGGGTCAGTAAAGAAGGGAATAATAAAAACATACGATCAGGTCAAGATACTTCCACATGATCAGACCGTCACGATTAAATCCATTCAGATACATGATGACCCATTCATCGAAGCCAGACATCCATCTAGAGTTGGATTGGCATTAAAAGGTATTTCGTATGATTTAATTTCACGTGGTGATATAATATGTTCCAACGAATCAAGCCTAAAAACAATAAATACTCCTGTAAACGTACGAATAAACAAAAGTAGATTTTACAAAGGAGAGATACAAGACAATCAAACCTATTTGATTTCAGTCGGATTACAGATAAAGCCGTGTAAATTTAAATTCTTGGGAAACAATATAATTCAATTAATTCCAGAAAAGCCTGTAGTTATAATGAAAAATCAAAATTTTATAGTTTTGAAACCCGATGACCAGATCAACAGAATAATCGCCAATGGAGAATTTGCCTGAAATCAGTCAATTTTAAACACTAAACCAAGTTTTTGTTAATCATAAAAAAATCTATAGGACATCATGATAAACCTTAAGTTACGAATTGTGTAAAGATAGTTTATCTTGAATGATAATAATGGAACGATTACAGTTGAAAAATTTGCAAGTAAAATATTAAAAAATAATCCACTAAAAGACCCATATATTAGAGATATCATGGTTTACTTACCACCAGAATATTCTCGATCAAGATCAAAAGGATATGTTGGAATAATTTTTTTACAGGGATTTGGTGCAAATTCTCAGTCTTTTTTTAATAGTGATCCTTTTACAGAAAACATAGAAGATAAGATAAATAGACTAATTAGAGAAAAAAAATGTGGTCCTCTAGTTTTAATTTTTCCCGATTGTTTCACAAAACTTGGTGGAAATCAATATATTAATTCAATAGCTACTGGAAATTATGAGGATTATATTATAAAAGAAATTGTTCCTTACATCAGGAAAAAATACAATATAGCGTGTTTTGGAGCTGTAGGACATTCTTCTGGCGGATTTGGTTCGTTTACCTTAGGTATGCATAATCCAAAAATAATACAAGGCGTTGCAAATCATTCAGGAGATTCAGGATTTGAATATTGTTATTTGCCTGATTTTCCGATTGCGCTGACCTCCCTTATGGAAGCCGGAGGTGTTAAAAAATGGTTTAAAATGTTTTGGGAAAAGCAGAATAAAAAAAACCATAGGGATTTTACAACATTAAATATTTTGGCGATGGCAGCACATTATTCTCCAGATGAGTTTGAAGAGATGAATATAAAACTTCCCTTCGATTTAAATTCCGGAGAATTTTTAGGCAAAGTTTGGAAAAAATGGTGTGAATGGGATCCAGTAAAAAAAATACATAAATTTAAGGCTAATCTAAAGGAATTAAAATATTTGTATATTGATTGCGGTACAAAAGATGAATTCAATATGAATATTGGAGCAAATCTGATTCATAAAAAATTAACCTCATATCAGGTAATACATTATTATGAAGAATTCAACGGAGGACATAGAAATACCAGTTACAGATTTGATATATCCATTCCCAAACTCTATGATGCATTAACACAATAATATTAAATATTAAATATTGTTGTATATACCGATTAATTTTATAATATTCGTATTTACTGCATATTAAATTATAATTATTATATGATGAAAAGAGGTTATTTGAATTTTATTTAATCTCAATCAATAAATATATGGATTGATGATATATTGATACAAAAAAATGGAAAAGACAGCAAATTTTCAGGGACGAAATAAAAATAATCAGCCAAAAAGCAAGAATTTTTTATTCATTAAAATTGCTTCCGTGTTTTTTCTATTATCGTTTACAGTCCTACTATCAGGGATGAATATCGATGTTAACGGACAGACTGATGGGGAGACCGACTCTACAAACGAAACAAGTTCCTTACTTTCAGATTTGTTTAAAAAAGTAGAAAGATCAGTTGTACAGATATCTATTGATGATGAAAATGTATTAGGAGGCAGATTAGGCTCCGGATTCATATATGACAGTTCTGGACACATTATAACAAATAATCATGTTGTTAATAATGCCAAGACCATTCATGTTACATTTTCTGATGGAACAATTTACAAAGCCAAAATTATAGGAACTGATGAATTTAGTGACCTTGCCGTTATAAAATTAATAGATGTACCAGATGAAAGAATTGTTCCCTTAATCCTTGGAAATTCATCTGCACTTATAGTTGGAGAACGTGTGGCTGCAGTTGGAAATCCATTTGGACTTTCAGGAACGCTTACAGAGGGAATAGTAAGTGGGCTGGGCAGACTGCTACCAACCTCTGAGGAAACTGATCCTCTAAAATTTAATGAACCGTCATTTTCTATCCCTAATGTAATTCAAACGGATGCGGCAATAAATCCTGGTAATTCAGGAGGACCGCTTTTAAATATGGATGGAGATGTGATTGGAATTAATTCAGCCATATTTTCAAGTACTGGAGTTTATTCAGGCATAGGATTTGCCA
>QCWD01000065.1 GCA_013114725.1 Nitrososphaeraceae archaeon
TGAAAAATTAAAAGGAACTCATATCTCTAGAGCTAAAATTCCATTTACACTAGAAGATGGACGATTTAAAACCTTTACCCGCCTTTCACATAAAATTAGTCATAATAACCTTAAACCATTTATACCAGTTATTGACAATAATGAGTTTTATTATTCTTCTGGAAACATAAAGTTAGATAAAAAACTTAACGGCGGTTTTAGAAAAGGTAGTATAATAAGTGTAGAAATAGAAGAAGATGTCGATAGATTTGTTTTCGTACCGTTGTTTTCTCCTATTGTTCTTAATTTTATTTGTCAGGACAAAGGTGCTCTGGTAATATCTGCCTCTGATCAGTATGCCTCTGCGGTAACAAAATATCTTTCACCACATGTAAATCCTGAAAGATTAACCAAGTTCTTTAGGATAATTGGAGGTGCTGGTGTAGATTACAATTTGATAAATGGGAAAATCCGTAACGAAACAATTGGTCAAAACAATTCACTTGATAAAGATCTTGATAAAGTATTGTATAATGAAAATCCTTTTAATAATGTTTTTATGAAATGGTTACAAATATATAATAATTTAAAAGAAAATTCAACCAACTGTGTAATTACTATTGATTATAGCTTTGTTGAACTCGATTATCCAAATGAACCGTTAATACAAAAAAGCATTATTGAATTATCAAGGCGAGTTAGAAAATTCAATGATCTCTTGATTACAGTTTCCAGACCAAATTACAGGTCATTGGATGTATTGAAAAGTATAAGTGATATACATATAAAATTATTCGAACATAACGGTGCAGTCATGATGGCTGCAATAAAACCTCAGTTATTTTTTTATAATATTCAAAATGATTATGGAGAAGGATATCCAAAGGCTGTATTTCTTGATAGCACGTAATATAAAAATGTCAGTGATGATGTAAAATATGAATATGATCCGTTTTAAATAATACAAGTCAATTTTTTTAACAAATAATAAAATAAACTATCAGACAGTATTTCTAAAATTTAGATAATATTGATATTTTTTTCTTTACTCTGATATTAAAGGATTTGATTAAGTATTTATATATTAATATATTATTTTTGGAAAAAATATAAATTATAATTTATGTTAGTTGACTGAGATATCAGTAGAATGGTTCATCAAGGAGAATATGATAAAAAAATTTTTCGATCCAATTTTAATAAATTTTCTGATAGTAATATAGGTAAATTCATGATAAAAAATAATATTTTAGAATATAAGGATCTTTTAAAAAAATCTGTAGAAAATATCAATTGGTATTGGGATTCGGTTAATGAAGATTTGGGATTAGAGTGGTTTGAAAACTATATGCAAACATACGATTCAAGCAAAAAAGGAATCCAGAAAACTGAATGGTTTATTGGTGGAAAATGTAATATTGTATCAAATGCAATTGACAGACACTTAAAAAATCAACCAGACAAAACTGCATTTATTTTTGAAAATGAGGAGGGCAAAACTAGGAAAATTTCTTATAGGGAACTGGATTATCATGTTTCTGCTCTTGCCTTAGCGTTGAAAAATGAAGGCATAAAAAAAGGCGATGTTGTAGGAATTTATCTTCCCATGGTCCCAGAAGCTATTTTTTCCATTCTCGCCTGTTCAAAGATTGGTGCCGTTCATAATACTATATTTTCCGGTTTTAGTAAGGATGCCCTAGTAACACGTTTGGATGATTCCAAGGCCAAAATTTTGATAACCATCAATCAAATGGAACGCCGTGGTAAAGAAATTGACCTAAAAGAAAATTGGTATTCTGTTATAGAAAAACCAGCCATATCAAAAATTGTTCTTGTTGATGGAAAACAGGTCCAATTAAATTTGGATTCTGTAATTGAAAAATTGATTGATTATAAAACATTCGTATCCAATTATTATGAAAGATATTGTGAAACTGAGGTTATGACAACGTCGGACCCTTTATTTATTTTGTATACATCTGGAACTACTGGAAAACCAAAAGCAGTAGTCCATTCGCATGGAGGATTTATGATAGTATCGGCACAACAAACACATTATGTTATAGATATGAAAAAAGAAGATGTATTATTTTGGTATGCCGATATTGGTTGGATCACTGGACAGACATGGGTAGTTTACGGAAGTACAATTATAGGAGGAACTTCAGTCATTTATGATGGGATCCTCTCGTATCCAAAACATGATAGATGGTGTGATATAATTGAAAAATATAATGTTTCTATTTTTGGTGTTGCACCCACCGCAATAAGATTATTCATGAAAGATAATGAAAATGGTAATTATATTGATAATCATAAATTTCATAAATTACGGGTCAATAAAGTCGGTAGAGGTAAATGCCCCATAATTAATCTTTCAGGTGGAACCGAGATAGGTGGTGCAATATTAAGTACTACTGTATTGGATACATCAAAGCCATGTTCTGTTGGGTTTCCTATCCCTGGTTTTGATGCAGCCATATTCGATGATTATGGCAAAGAAACCAAAAATGGATATCTTGTAATCAGAAAGCCTTGGCCATCGATGACTCTTGGTTTATTAAATGACTGGGATCGATTTATTGATACATACTGGTCAAAATATCAAAATAATTGGTTTCACGGAGATATTGCTAGTATTGATGGTGATGGATACTGGTATATTAAGGGGAGAGCAGATGATGTAATAAAAATTTCCGGACATAGAATAGAAAGTAATGAAATTGAGAGTATTTTGATGTCTCATCCATCGGTTGCAGAGGCAGTTGTCGTAGGAATACCTGATGCCATTACTGGGGAAGCGATAGCTTGTTATGTTGTTTTGAATAATAAAAATAAGATATCAAATAATAGGTTAAATAATGAACTTTTTGAATTAATTGAAAATAATCTCGGGAGATTTGCAAAACCAAAATATGTAACTTTTGTAAATGACCTGCCTAAAACACGTACTGGTAAATTGGTCAGAAGATTAGTAAAACAAAAGGCATTAAATTCTTATATTTCTGAAACAGATTTATCTGCAATAGAAAATCCAGAATCTCTACTTCCTAAATAAATAATTCTAAACTAAGTATATCTCGTTTAATACCAATTGATATACCTTACCTGATATTTGATTTTAGAAACTGCAAAAAATATTGGTGATCTTGGGATTCCCTGTATCTATGGTACTTATGTTTGTTCCATCAAACCGACATCAAAAATCTTTTTTATTTGATTCAATCTTTTTAAAGATTCTTCATTATTTGAGTTTATAATCACTTGATTTTGGTTTATTGATTCCAAAAAAGATAATACTTCACTGCCCTTTACACCATGTTTTATATCATAGTTTATTTCGTTAATGACATAATTTATTTTACTTCCATATTTTGCATAATGTTTTTTTTCATGATATGAAGGATTATCGGATAATCCTGCTACAAATCGAGTAATTACCTTTTCCATATGTTTGATGTGATAGTCTCGCATAGGATATCTATTTTGTTCAAAAGTAATTCATATTACATATTACGTCAAAGCAATATATAAAATTATATATCATCGCATTTCCTGCATCATTGAAAATGTTATGTTTTAATCATTTACATATACAGTTTATGATAAATAATGGATAATAATGTTAATCCTTATAAATTATGTAATGTAGCCTAATTACAATGCAACGAGACATATTGCTAAATATGCAGTTTCTGTATTAAGAATTTAAAGTTTCAAGAATGAATTTACTAGACTGTTCTCTTTTGTTGTTATCATAATATACATTATATTATCTGTTTTTGATAAAAATTTTTGTCAATGATAAAAGGAGATATCCCTTTCCATTGTAAATTCTTTGTTAAAAAAGCCAAACGTTGTATCCAATTCATGACATACCGGTAACTAAGTTTGCCATCAGAAAAAAATAGAATAGTGTTTTGGTATTTTTAACTCGAACCAAGACAATTGCTACATATTACATTACAACACAGTAGATATACTATTTCTTGCAAATGAAATTTTCGTACATTGACATACATTAGAATGAGATATCTATAGACATATTACTTTTATTTTATGAACTGACAATATTATTTGGTTTATTCAAATCAAATAACTTCTCTTTATTTTATGCAAAACGATCGCTATCTTCATCTTTATACAGTGTAAATGAATCGACTATTTCGTCTTTGGAGTTTTTATGAAAATATCCCTCTAATACCTTTCCATAGGTTGGGTCGTCTTTTACTTTGATTTCTAAAAATCCATATGCTTTTATCTGTTTTGCTATAAACTTTGATTTGTCATCAAATGGATAAAGGGATTCACCACCTGTTCCTACTGTAAGAAAAATAGGACCATGGTCATCATCATGACTATAGATGTCATGGTCTGCATTTATTATTTTAGGTTTGTGACTTTTTCCATCATTATATTCAATTGGAAAAGTCCTCTGATAGTTATGATTGTGAGCATTCAATACTATATCTACCCCGTATTTATCAAAAAGTGGGTGATATACACTTCTCAAATCTGCGTTACCTTTGTGTTGGCTTTCAGAGGAGTAAAGTGGTCTGTATCCAAAGACAATAATCCAGTCGATATTTTCATTCTCTGATGCCTTTTCGAGGTCTTTTTTTACGAATTTGTACTGTTTGCTGCCTTTTTCAAACTCAATTTCCGTGGATAACGATAGGAAATGTACGTTTTTGTAATTAAAGGAATAATACTCTTTGTCTAAATCAAAATGTTTCATGTACTGCTTTGCAGGTTTTGACCCACCATTTGGGGCCTTGACATCATGATATCCTAGAGAAATTTTCACATTATCATGATATTTTTTTGGAAACAAATCTATCCAACAAGAACCGCTGTTTTTGTAGGAAAGGTCCCCCAATGCCAAAATCAGCTCAGGACTTTGTCCAATCATTCCATCTACCGTCTTTTCGGCATTTTTGTCGCATGCAAAATCTCCTGCTGCTACAAAGTTAAATTCATTTGAATCTGCTGAATTAGAAGGTTTTTCTTTTTGTGCAATTACAGAAATATTTCTATCAGAAACCAAAACAGGCGTCAATAATAATGTTAAAGATAGGATTATTATAAGATAGTATTTTTTATTATAAATTGATATCTGAATTTCTCTAAACATTGAATCAAGCATTCCATTTTAAATTTTTATTTTATATGATTTATTTTTTTCGATTGAATAAATAATATAAAAATACAGTACAATATCAGCAGTATTTGCATATTATACTATAGAATAATATAAAAATACAGTACAATATCAGCAGTATTTGCATATTATACTATATTAAGGATCATTTAACTTGTTAAAAAGCCAAGATGGTTGGTCACCACGTAGCATAAACAATATGGTTTTTAACAATACAGACTTTTTTTTCGCCTGAATTTACTGTTGTTACACGACAATCATTTCCATGTTCATCATCGTATTCAACACATATGCTATATAGTGTAGGTTCTTTGCCGTTATACAGACTGCCACCATCTGAAAATCCTGCATCTATACAATCTTCGAAAACTAAATTATTTTCTTCAAACTCACTGTAATTACCACTCAAATACTTTACTTGGTTTATTAAATATGTACCTGGATCTATATTTTTAATAGTGACACGCCTTGAAGTATCATTTATCTGTTTTATATTTTCATTTGTTTCATCAAATATTTCTATGTCAAAGAGATTTTTTGGTAAATTCTTGCAAAATTCTGTACTATTTATTCGTGGGTCTGTACAGGAAAGCCATAAATCTGAATCATTATTTAATTCTGTACAGTTCATGTAATCAAAATCATCATCTCTGATTATATGCTCGCATCCAAAAATCTCTTTTTTAACGGTAAGAGAACTTTTATTTTGGTCTGTGCTGTTATTATCTTTATTACAATCATTGTCATTTTTACATTCCTCTTCAAGAGCAGATGTATTATATAAAAATATTCCATTTCCCATTAGAATGGAAGAAAAAAGTAATATTCCAAATATTATAAATATATAAAATATTCTATGCAATACCTATTAAAAATTTATTACCTTATATAGAATTTATCAATCATTTTTACTTAAATATTTCTGTAATAATATGCTGTAAGAAAATATAAGAAAATTGTGAATATATTTATCAATATGTGATTATCTTCAAACATATCTTTTTTAACGTATATTTGAAAAGATTTTGTTTATTTGTAAACGTATATGGACTAAAAGTATCTATTTTTGGTTCCATTTTATAATTCTCATTAAACATAGTAATCCATTTTTATTGCAATCAATTTATAACAAAATTTCTAATCATGCCAATTGAAAGTCTTTTAGGAATTTACTTGCATCATAAAAAAGATTCGATATCGTTGGTTTTCCATGTTTCAATTTATTCCTCTTTATTTAATGAGTATCTAGTATAAAAACTCAAATCTTGTAATTAATTGATTTACTATGAATCTAAAATCTCGGTTTGATGTATCTTTTTATTATATCGTTAAAGTTTATGTTGATATCAAATATATTATTTATAAAGTTCATCTAGGATTCTTGCCATAATAGGATAGGTATAATATATTATTGGATAAATAGTAATGATATTTTATTTTAAACTGTCTTTTCATTTATCTATCATAAAAATACTGGTGGAAAACATTTCACATCCATGTAGATATCTAGTATACTAATACAGAACAGAGTATAATTATAGTTGCGTATCATATAATATTTACATAATTGTGACCAGTTAATATTATTAGATGATTTCTACATAATAGCATATGTTATTCTTTAAATAAAGTAACTCTCATATAATAACATGGATAATAATCATAGATGTTCTCACATCGACCAAGTTAATCAGAATATAAAAGGAAATACTGTGGGATGTGAAGAATGTGAAAAAATTGGTTCCGATTGGGTTCACTTGCGACTTTGTCTTTCATGCGGGCATATTGGATGTTGTGATTCTTCTGTCAATAAACATGGCACAAAACACTTTCAAGAGAGCGGTCATCCAATTATAAAATCATACGAGCCTGGTGAAAATTGGAAATGGTGTTATAAAGACCAGATCTATATTAAATAAATAGAACAAGGCCAGTGATTAAAGATTGGGAAAGGATACTAGTATTGATTCAACATCCAAAAACAACAAACCCATGATTGTTCCATTACCAAATGGCCCATTATATCTAATCAATAATAGAGAGAATAAAGCAGTCGAAAATCTTGTAAATTCTAAAGGTGAAAAGCTAACCAACATTCATGGTATAGCTTTATGCAGGTGTGGAGCTTCAAACAACAAGCCTTTTTGCGATGGAAATCACAGTATAATCGGATTTTCAACTAAAAATAAACAAGATGAAGGTGACAAAAATAAAATAAATTCAAAAAGAAAAAACTATGTAGGTAAAAAAATAACTATACATGATAATAGAAAGATCTGTTGTCATGCAGCAGAATGCGTAAATAATTTACCATCGGTATTCAATCTAAGTCAAAGACCATGGATAAATCCAGACCAGGGAACGGTATTGGAAAAAATTATTGAAACTGTAAGGAAATGTCCTTCTGGTGCTTTGAGTTATTCTATTGATGGGATAGAGTATAGAGATTACAATGAAAAACCTTTGGTGAAAGTAGGAAAGGACGGTCCCTATCTAGTTACTGGTGGAATAGAATTGGTTGGAATAGAATTTTATGAAGATGTATCAAAAGAACATTATACTTTATGCAGGTGTGGATCTTCAAACAACAAGCCTTTTTGCGATGGAAATCATAACGCTGTAAATTTCAAAGATGAAAAAAACTGATTTATTTAACATAGAAAACAAAACAAAACAAAAAATGTAGATTGTTAACTTTAAAAAATAGATTGCAGTTCTTAGATTATATCCTTTTTTACGACAAAACAAATTTGATATACCATTAATTTATAAAATAAATAAATAGGTATCAGGTATTTTCAAATTATATTTATATTATTCTTTATTTTACTTGAAAACAAATAATGTTTTACCTATCCATATACAACAGATAATTCATTACAACCTTCTTTATTATCATGCACCATTAAAGTTTACAGAATATCGATTTTATTAGTACAAATACAAGTAAATATAGATAAGATACATCATTAACTATTATGTTTGTACTTCTCGTATAATCTCGTATAATGATTCCATAATTTTAATATCTAAAATTGTTTCATCAATGAATACACACCTGCTTTCAATTCTTCATCTGTCGTGAAAATTACATGAATCTGTTATCATTATTATTGTTGATCATTTATGGAATAGAATAGAAAATATTTAAGTCAGTGAAAAAAAACAGTGAATTTTTTATATAAATATAAATATGTTCTTTTCTATTGTCATAATCTAATACTTTAATTTTAAGTAAAAAAATAACTATCAATATAATTATACGAATATCCAATAAAATAGACAATAAATAAATAAATAATAAGTTAATAAATTACTTTAAATGATAAATAAAAAATCTATCTATTTGATGATTTTATTTCCGGCAATTTTATCCTTTTTTCTAGTATTATCAATGACGTATAAATCGGTATATTCCTATCTTAATGAAGAACAACAAAAACAGTATCTAAAATTAATGGACAAAAAGGCAAAGATTATGGAAAAATACAATATGACTGAAGACGAATTAGATTCAAGTAGATACATGGATGTTATCAAAGAATATGGCTTGACTCTAAAAGAAAGGATAATATTCACAGATTTATTATTTCTAGAAATCCAAGAAGAAGATACATCAATCTGTGGTAATCTTGGCCTTGAAGAATTTGATGAAATGAAGTATTGTAAAATACTTGAAAATTTGAAAAGTAAAGAATAGAAAATACTAATGAGAAAGTGAAAGTAGACTAAAAATCTACATCCATAATTATTGTTATAATTGAATTATTTGTATATGGAAAAGTTATTAACAGTTTGAAAAATTCTACAAAGTCTACTATGATTAAAACTAAAAAATACAAACATTTCTACGATACTTTTGGAAACCAAAATTTTTTATCGTTCTTTCAAACAACTATACCATATGAAACTACCTTGGAACGATCCTCTTTCAAATAAATTTGCAACTACCATAGGATTGATTACATCAACAGGACCGGTCGGTCAAAATATCATGGCATGTGAATGGACGCATCATATTTCATATGATCCTGGATTGATATCTATTTCTTTAGGTTTTAGTAAAGCTACAGTCAAAAACATTAGGGAATCAAAAGAGTTTGGTGTTAACTTGTGTGCAACTGACCAATCTATATTGTCTAGTATTGCAGGTGGATATAGTGGTATCAATTATGATAAAATTGGAGCGCTAAAGGAATTGGGATTTCAATTCTATGATGCTAGTAAAATCAATACATTGATGGTAAAAGGAGCTTCTCTTAATGTTGAATGTAAATTATTTCAAGAAGTTACTTTTGGAGATCATATAATGTTTGTTGGTGAAGCGATTAATGCTGCGTACAACCCAGAAAAACAGTCATTGATATATCATGATGGAAAATATTGGTCCTTACAAACCTTGGTTAAACCAGGTCAGGAGGAACGCGAACTGATGTTAAAAATTTTGGAGAGATACAAGAAATAATTTGTGGTCATATTTATAGACAATCTGTATCCTTATACTTGTATAATACGATTCTGTAGGTGTTTTATATATCTAGAAAAAATATTTCATTTGATACAAAATTAATTACTATATTTTTCTAAAATTGGTATTTGTGTTTATTATTCAATTTTTAAATCCTTTTCTGGGATGAAGGAATAAAATGGAATTTGACTTACCGGTTAGGATCCTTTTATTTTGAGACCTGATTGATGATTTACTCAATAGTATTTTTCGAAGTTAACAGAACTCATTTGATATAGAATAAATTTTGATAATCAAATATGTATCAAAACCGATAAATACACCTCTTTTTATTATAGTAACATATACTTCATGGTCATGGAAAAGATTTTAGAATGTCATATCTGCAAAAGTAACGGATTAAAAAACAGGATATCTGTCGAAAAAAAATCGGTTTGGGCAGAAACTGAAGGTGGATTTTATGACGAAAAAGGAATATGGATTGATTCGATTTATCGTTATCGCTATCAAAAATGGTATAGATGCTCAAATAATCATCTATTAGGAATGAAGAAATAGACATATCATAAATAAAATCATTACATTACACTATTTTG
>QCWD01000202.1 GCA_013114725.1 Nitrososphaeraceae archaeon
TGAGTTTAATAACTGTGATTTAATGCCTACTGCGGCTGGATAAGTATATTGGGATGATTCTTCGCGTGGAGCTAAAAATGTAATAAAGTTATCAAGATGTGCCTCTTTTTGCCAATCCTGTGGATACTTTATATTGTATCCAAATGATGGATTTTCGAAAATTAAAAAAGTGGTAGGGTTAGCAGAAGAATGAAAAAATGAATATGCGTTATTATTATCTGTTGACATAAAAGAACAGTAGGTTAAAAATAGTATAGAAAAAATTATTATTTTTAAAGATGATACAGAGAATGTCGAATCCATATATTTTATCAAGGAAAAAGAATATTCATGATAAACGTATAATTCTATTGTTTTGTTGTCATAAGGTTAGATTAACTTTTAATGACAATACATTTTTAAAGATTATATCAATTGAATCAAGTTTTGACATTTGATCCTATTAAATACAAGATTACAACAATATCAAACTGGAACAAGGTTGCACAATCGTATCACAATGAATGGGCAAGTATAAATTTAGGTCCTTTTGGATCAACACAACAAGTAGTCGATTTAGCAGAAATAGATGTAGAGGATAAGGTTTTGGACATTGCTTGTGGAACAGGGGCGGTTTCAAAAATAATTGGAAAAATACTTGGAAAAAATGGAATATTGATTGGTTGTGATATTGCATTTAATCCCCTAAAGATTGCCAGTCAGGAAATAAAATTTCAAAATTTTTATGTAGTTGAGATGAATTCAGAAAATATGTCATTTAGTAAAATAAATTTTGATAAAATTGTATGTCAGTACGGATTGATGTTTTTTACAAATCCGTTAAAAGTTCTTGTTAATATCAGAGAATATTTATCAGAAAGAGGAAAATTGATAATTGCAGTTCATGGTAATGAAGACAAAGCACCATATTTTAGCTCTATCATGAGGAACATAATAAAACATATTCCAAATATAAGGCAAAAAGGTTCACCAAGTGTACATAGTTTAGGGGAAGATGGTATTTTGGAAAAAATGCTTGCTGATTCAAACTATTCAAATATAAAAATTTTGAAAAGAAATTTTGTATACAATGCAGGATCATTTGAACAATACTGGAATGATTATATGGATACTACCGCAAATTCATTAAGAGAAACAATCAAAGATTGTGGAGAAAATACAATAGAAAAGATAATTCATGATTCAGAAATCGAAACGAGAGAATATTTGAAAGACAGAAGTATTATTTTTCCATGGGAAGTAATAATAGCTGTTGCCGAAAGATAAATAATAAAAGTTTATTTCAGTTGGATTAAAAGAAAGTTGCTTAATCAGAGAGTAGATTTTAACTAAATAATTTAGATACTTCGTTCATGATTTGCTCATGTACTGATTCTTTTTGTTGGTTTCCATCAAAGAGTATCCAATCGAATTTTTCCGCAAGTATTCTGTAATTTGTTTGTACTTTGTTTAACAAATCCAGATTATCTTCAAATGAATCTCGATAAGAAGAACGTGATTGAGAGAGATACCGTGGGATTTACTTCCAAGATTAATACAAGATCTTCTTTTGGAAGACCATTGTCAAGATTTACCAACCAATCCATAGATAACCCATTTGAAACCCCGTATACCAAATTAGATTGATAATAGCGATTCATTATTAGAATATATCCGTCATCTAACAGATCTGAAATTTCTTTGTATTTTTCCCATCGGTTTGCAGAAAGTAGCATATGTTGAACCTGAATCGGATATGGTCGTTTACCGTCGAGAAAATTTTTGATTTCGGTTCCAATAAACGTGGAATAATCAGGGAAATTGATAACAATAGTTTTTTTCCCTAAAGCGGTTAAAGATTTTTGAAGAAGTTGGCATTGTGTTGTTTTTCCAGCTTTGTCCATTCCTTCTACAACTATAATTTTCCCTTTAGTCAAATATTAGGAATATTAAAAAACATTTAATAAATATCTTTGAAATTCAGTTTTTAATTAATAATAATTATAAAAAGATAAATGAAAAAAAAGAATACCATTATAAGTTATTTTCAGTATAAATACTTCCATATGTCTCCGATTTGGAGCTTTTTTGGTCGGAAAGAAGGTTTACATTGTTTAAAATGTAATAAGGAACTGACAAGATACAAGTATAAACCACCCAAAGACGCCAATCTTGAGGGATTTTTATGTAGTGATTGTCATCTAGAATTGACTAAGGAATCGATTATAAGAGAAAATGTAGAAAAAGAAAATTTTAAAAATCAACAAGTTAATGAAAAAGAGATTTGCTCTGTATGCAATAGAGAAGTACCTGAATCAGAAATTGAAAGACCGAAATGGCAATGGAATATGGAAAGAGGTGCAGTTTTTTGCAGTTCGTGTTTTCATATAAAAGAAAAACAATTTGAAATAGAGAGAAACTTTTGTTCCATATGTGGAAAATCCCTAAAATTTTTCAGGTATAATCCAAAACAAAGTTGGAATATTATAGGACAGTTATGTAGAAAATGCTGGGATGAAAAAAATTCAAAAAATGGTATGAAAAAAACCGATTGATTAACTAGTATCGTTTATAGATAGATATCATATTTTACTTTTTTATTGTGGGCCCATAGTTCAGTTTGGATAGAATGGCTGCCTGCGGAGCAGTTGGTCGAGGGTTCAAATCCCTCTGGGCCCGAATGAAAAACTATTCTTTTATATCTGAAATGGATTACAAACCTTAATGCTGTATGAACCAAAAACGTCAGAAACTTCGCCTTATGAGAACTTTATGCTCTAAAATCAAAGGAATCTAAAAGCAGTATCCTTC
>QCWD01000001.1 GCA_013114725.1 Nitrososphaeraceae archaeon
GCAAAAAATACGGTTTTTGTTGAAGGTTCGTTGCAATAAACACAGGTTTTCATGTCAAGTGAATCATCAAATGGAATTACTCTAATATCTGCACCGGTTTCTTCTTTTATTTTTTCTTCACAACCTAATTTTCCACACCAAGAACTCTTAACGAATCCATTTGATTCTGTGTTAAAAATTTTTTTCAAATGGGCATAATCATTGGCAACTACCACACCATTGTCAAGTACGGACTTTGCACGAACGAAGAGATTGAGTTGTATCTCTTCCAGATAACTTGTTATTTTTTTCAAAATATCATCATCACTTGCCACAGTTAATTTTTGAAAATTATCACGTCTTACTAATTCAATCTGTTTATTTTCAATATCTCGAGAACCTATGTTTATGCGAAGTGGAACGCCTTTAAGTTCCCAATCATGAAACTTCCATCCTGACGTATATTCGTCCCTTGTGTCGATATAAACCCTAATACCGCCTTTTTCCAAAACCTCAAATATTTTTCGAGATTGGATTAATACAGATTCTTTGTCCTTGCTCTTATATATTGGGACTATAACTACCTGTATTGGAGATATTTTTGGTGGTAGTATCAAGCCTTTATCGTCACCATGAGTCATAACTATTGCACCGATTATTCTCCAAGATATTCCCCATGAAGTTTGCCATCCAAATTTTTGTTTTGAATTACTATCCAGAAATTTAATGTCAAATGGTTTAGAAAAATTCTGTCCCAGGTTGTGAGAAGTGGCCATCTGTAATGCTTTGCCGTCTGGCATTAATGATTCCAAAGTTGTTGTATATACAGCTCCAACAAATTTCTCTTTATCACTTTTGAATCCGGATATTGTCGGAATTGCAAGATATTGTTCTATCAAGAATTTATAAATTCCCAAAATTGAATAGACCTCATCTTCTGCTTCTTTTCGTTCTGCATGAACGGTATGTCCTTCTTGCCATAGAAATTCCGAATTCCTGATAAAAGGTTTTGTGCTCTTTATTTCAGCACGCAAAGCAGAATTCCAGAAATTTAGTTTTAAAGGAAGATCTCTGTAACTCATAATCCATTTTGAAAATATCTGATAGGCCAGTGTTTCAGAGGTCGGCCTTATGGCCAATTTTTCAGACAATTTGTTATCTCCAGTTTGTGTAACCCAGAATACCTCTGGAGTAAAGCCAGAAAAATGATCCTCTTCGCGGGAGAGCAAACTCTCAGGGATAAGAATTGGCAAAAACCCATTTTCATGGCCGGTTGTTTTTAATTGTTTATCCAATTGCTCACGTAATAATTCCCAGATTTTGTAACCATATGGACGAAGTACAATGAATCCTTTTACAGGTGAATAATCGGCTAATTGGGCTTTTATCACTATTTGAGTATACCATTCGCTAAAATCATCATTTTTTTTAACAGTTACACCTATATCCTTAACGTCTTTGTTTTCGTTCAATATTGAAATCTGGAAATTAATTTAGTTTAAATGTTATTTTAAGTATTTACTGACAATGGTTCCCCTTTACAATTTACTTTTCCAGTAATTCTGCTATAGAAATTCTTGCAAACATAGCATTGAATAAACGCAATTTCATTGGCCAATACAGGACAGTCTACCGATTCTAACTTCATTCTTTTTAACATTTTTGGACTAACACCTTTGAGTTTGATTTTTCCCTTATCGTCCATCATACCAATACTTTTTAATTCCATTTTTGCAAATTCGGATAGCTTTAGTGGTCTTTCTACTGTTTTAATAGGTACAACAAATTTTATGGAAGAATCCATAGGTAGATCAGAATCAGTCATTTAACAGTAATAAAATTTATTACTATATCAGTATTGCTTTTTTTTAAAATTTAAATTAAATATTATTATATTATCTTAATTATAAATGTAAATTTGATCAATGATATCCAATGCTAATACAAAAACTATTCAGGATAGTGATAATGAGATAGTACCTGAAGAAATAAACAAATTTAGATACAAGGATTTAAAGATTAATGAATATTCTTATTTATTTAATAATTCGACTACAGAAGATTTACTAAAAATTGCTTATGCCTTAAAAACAAAACACAAATCTAAAAAAATAATTACATATTCAAGAAAAGTTTTTATCAATATAATTAATCTATGTAAGGATATCTGTTCTTATTGCACATATCGTAAAGAACCAGAGGAAATTGGAATATCATTATTGTCACCAGAACAGATTCTGAGTATTGTAGAGGTTGGAAGAAAATTTCGATGTACCGAGGCGTTATTTGTTGCAGGAGAAAGACCAGAATCAAAATACAATGAGGCAAAAGAGTGGTTAAAAAAATATGGATATGTATCAACTGCAGAATATATAAGAGATGTTTCAGAAAAAGTGTTGAAAAAGACAGGGTTACTTCCTCATTCCAATATTGGTAATATGACTAAAAAAGAAATGAGTTTATTAAAAGAGACCAATGTTAGCTTGGGATTGATGTTAGAATCAGCTAGCGAAAGATTATCAAATGTGGGAATGGCTCATGAAAATGCACCTAGCAAACATCCAAAAGTAAGAATTAAAACTATAGAAAATGCAGGTGAATTAAAAATTCCACTAACGACAGGATTACTGATAGGAATAGGTGAAACGCTGGAGGAAACCATAGTATCTTTACTTACATTAAAAAAACTGAATCAAAAATATGGACACATCCAAGAAATAATCATTCAAAATTTTTCACCAAAAATAAACACAAAGATGGCCAATTTTTTACCACCCACCCATAAGTTTTTTTTAAAAGTAGTAGCACTGTCGAGAATTATATTACCAGAAATGAATATTCAAGTTCCACCAAATTTGACTCCAAATATTTATGGCAATTATCTTGACGCAGGAATTAATGATTGGGGAGGAATTTCTCCAGTTACTATTGACCATGTAAATCCAGAACACGCATGGCCTAAGATTTCAGAGGTTGAAAAAACAACAAGAGATAAGGGATTGACGCTACGTCCGCGATTACCCATCTATCCAGAATTTATTTTTTCTGATAAGAGGTATTTATCAAAAGAAATTGAACAATATGTAATGGATTTAATTGACAGTGACGGATTAGTAAAAAAGAGGTATCTTGGTTGAATTTCGAGAGTATTTTTAAAGATACGGATCCAGTTATTGTCTCGATTTTGGACAAGGCGTTGTCTGATAAAGAAATTTCTGTAAAAGAGGGTATTGAGCTTTTAGATATTAAAAAAAGTAACGAATTAAATTTATTGACTATAATAGCGGATCAGATTAGATCAAAAAGTGTAGGGAATGTAGTAACATATGTAGTTAATAGAAATATTAATTTTACGAATGTGTGTATTAAAGGATGTGGATTCTGTGCTTTTAGTAGAGACTTTAGACAGGATGAAGGTTATTTCCTTCCAACCGAAGAAATAGTACGGAGAGCACAAGAGGCAAGAAGATTTGGAGCAACAGAAGTATGCATTCAGGCAGGACTACCACCAAAAATGGATGGATTTTTGTATGTAGACCTATGCAAAAAAATTAAAAAACAGATCCCAGATATTCATATTCATGCATTTTCTCCAGAAGAAATACTATATGGAGCTTCACGAGCAGAAATTTCAATTGAAGAATATCTGAAACTCTTAAAAGATGCAGGGATTGGAAGTCTACCAGGAACTTCCGCAGAAATACTAGATCAAAAAATAAGAGATATAATATCCCCCGGTAGAATAAGAGTGGATCAATGGATAAATGTAATAAAAACAGCACATAGATTAAAAATTCCGACCACATCGACCATTATGTATGGACATATAGAAACAAATGAACATATTTCAGAACATATTAATCTTATCAGAACGATTCAAAAAGAAACAAAAGGCTTTACAGAATTTGTACCTTTAAGTTTTGTACATTCAGAAGCTCCCATGTATAATGAAAAATTGGTAAAAAATATCAGGACGGGTCCTACTGGTTTTGAAGTGATAAAGATACATGCTATTGCTAGATTAATGTTAAATAATCTAATAAATAACATTCAAGTATCATGGGTAAAAGAAGGTCCAAGGATGTCACAATTTCTATTATGCGCAGGGTCAAATGACCTTGGTGGAACTCTAATGAATGAAAGTATTTCAACTTCTGCAGGCGCCCGCTATGGACAATTAATGAGACCAAGTGAAATTACGAACATAATAAAATCATGTGGAAGAATTCCTATGCAGAGGACCTCAACATATAAATTAATTGATAAAAAGTCGGAAGATAAAACAGGATCATTAGATAGTCTTGATCACAATATATTTGGGTCCTATGATGAATTAATAAAGTTGGATAGGTTTAGATTCAAAGATTTATCTGCCAATCAAATAAAATAACATTTTTACTAGTTGTGATTGTATTCAAAAAACGACGATAACATTTAAGAAGTGTAGGTGGTTGAAACTTACAATAATTAATGCTTAACCATAACATGGAAAATGATAATAATGAAAATATAAAAAAATGGAAATGGAAAAGTTTACAGCATAATGGAGTTGCTTTTCCTCCAAAATATCAGTCAAAAGGACTAAAGATATGTATCAACAATCAGGTACTGTATTTGAATAACGAACAGGAGGAATTAATTTATGCGTGGGCAAAAAAGAAGGATACACATTATGTACATGACGTCATTTTTCAATCAAATTTTTTGATAGATTTAAAACAAATACTTCCGGAAAAATTTCAAGATATTCAAAGTATTAAAGAAATAGATTTTACTGATGTTTATAAATTAGTAGATAACGAACAGTATCAAAAATTAAAAGAAAAAGAAAGGCTAAAGAACTTATCAAGAGAGGAAAAAAAGAAAAGTCAAATAGAAAAAAAAGAAGAAAAAGAAAAACTCAAAAAAATATACGGAATTGCCATAGTAGACGGAATAGAAGTAGAGGTTGCAAATTGGTTAGTTGAACCTCCTGGACTTTTTATGGGTAGGGGATTGCATCCTTTACGTGGAAGATGGAAGCCTCGTGTACTAGAAAGTGATGTTATTTTGAATTTAGGGGAGACGGCATCAGTGCCAGAAGGCCCCTGGGCAAAAATTGTACATGATCATTCCTCTACGTGGCTAGCCACATGGAATGAAAAATTGACCGATAAAAGAAAATATGTATGGTTGCATGATTCATCGTCATTAAGACAAAATAAAGACAAAGAGAAATATGATAAAGCAAAAAATCTAGAAAAACATATTTTAAAAGTTGAAAAAGAAGTCCTCAAAAGGATGAGGACAGCAAAAGATATCAATCAAAAGAAAATTGCGACTGTTTGCTACCTGATTTTAAAACTGGCGATGAGAGTGGGCGATGAGAAAGATCCGGATGAAGCAGATACCGTGGGTGCGACAACTTTAAGGATTGAACATATAAAATTTCCTACTGTTGATGGTCACAAATCAATAGAATTTAATTTTTTGGGTAAAGATAGTGTTCCATGGCAAAAACAATTACAAGTAAATACAGATGAGGATCACATATTATATGATAATTTGAGACAGTTTATGAAAGATAAAAATCAAGCAGATCAAATATTTGATAATATCAATTCATCAAAAGTAAATAACTTTTTAAGAAGTATAGATCCTCGAAATGTCCCAGGCCTGACAGCCAAGGTATTTAGAACGTACATAGCTACGAATATTGTCAAAAAATCCCTAATAAATCCCAATTTAAAAATAGATAAAAATTCTTCTGAATGGGAAAAAATGTATGTGGCAAAAATTGCAAACTTAAATGCCGCAATAACATGCAATCACAAAAAGGGGATCGACCCTAGAAATCCAGCCAGTAAAAAAACCTTAGAAAGATTTGAAGAAGGAATAAGAAAGAAGGAAGAAACTATTGGAAAATTAAAAAATAGTATCTCAAAAAAAGAGTGGAAAACTGAAACTCAAAAAAGAAGATTGTATGAAAAACTGGAAAAAGTAGTGTTTCAGTTAAAATTACAGAAAGAAACCAGAGATTATAATCTGGGAACATCTCTTAGAAATTATATTGACCCAAGAGTGATGAAATCGTGGTTAGACTATGTGGATTTGGATTGGAAAAAGATATACACGACTACCTTACAGAGAAAATTCAAGTGGATAGAATCGACGGATACAAAAGAGTTTTTCTTAAAGTAGGATCATTCAGAAAAATTTTAAAAATAAAACAATATACAATTTTTGATGAGAATAAAATTTTCTAATAGAATATATATAATACAAAATTAAATTTCTAGGACGCTGCTGAGCTATGCCGGAGTGGCTCAGCTTGGCTAGAGCGTTCGACTCATAATCGAAAGGTCGCGGGCTCGAATCCCGCCTCCGGCATTTTCAATCATCATAAATTATTATTATAAAATATTACAATATATGATTACATAATTTATATGTGATTTTATGGAAATTATAGCAAATGCAAAAAACTGCGCTTGATGTTTATCAGATCAGAGATGATTTTCCTATTTTAAAACGAAGAATTAACGGTAAACCACTGGTTTATTTAGATAACGCAGCAACTACACAAAAACCTCTCTCAGTAATCAACGCTATTAGCGATTATTATTTGAATTATAATTCCAATATTCATCGTGCTGTTCATCAATTAGCAGAAGAAGCCACATTTGCATTTGAAAATACGAGAGATAAACTTAAAGAATTCATTAATACGAAATTTTCTCATGAAATAATATTTACAAGGAATGCTACGGAGGCAATAAATTTAGTTTCATATGCATGGGGGCGAGAAAATATTAAAAAGAATGATACAATAGTCATAAGTGAGTTAGAACATCACAGTAATATCGTCCCCTGGCAAATTTTAACTCAGGAAAAGTCGGCAAGATTAGAATACCTCACCGTTAATGATGATGGAAATGTTAGTTTAGAAGAATTACAGAGTTTAATTGAGAACCAAAATGTGAAATTAATATCACTCAGTCAGATGTCTAACGTTCTTGGAAGCATTCTTCCCGTTGAAAAAATAATAAAAATAGCCCATCAGAAAAACATTCCTGTATTAATTGACGGAGCTCAGTCAGTGCCACATATGTTAGTTGATGTTCAAAAACTAAATTGTGAATTCATGGTATTTTCTGCCCATAAAATGCTTGGTCCAACCGGAGTAGGTGTGCTATATGTAAGAAATGATATACTTGAAAAAATGCCTCCCTTTATAGGCGGTGGAGATATGATTAAAGAAGTTCACAAGTACAATACTGTTTTTAATGATTTACCCTATAAATTTGAAGGTGGAACCCCAAATATAGCAGATGTGATAGGATTCGGTTCTGCAATAGACTATCTTAACAAAATAGGAATGCAAGTTATTAGAGACCATGAAATTGAATTATGTGACTATGCTTTAAAACGAATGTCAGAAATGGAGGGAATTACCATCTACGGTCCTAAGGATCCTTTGAACAGAGGTGGAGTGATATCATTTAACATTGGAGATATTCATCCTCATGACCTAGCTACAATTCTAAATGAGCATGGCGTTGCAATTAGATCAGGACATCATTGTGCCCAAGTATTGATGGAAAAAATGGGATTAGCTGCCACATCCAGGGTCAGTTTTTATATTTATAACACCGAAGAAGAAATAAATATATTTCTTGATGCATTGGAAGAAGCAAAGAGGTTATTTAGGATTTGAGTGATGATATTTATCGTGAAATTATACTGGATCATTATCGTAATCCCAGAAACAAGGGGAAAATCGAAAACCCCGATGTATCAATTCACGATAGCAATCCACTATGTGGGGATGAAATAGATATGTTCTTGAAAGTGGATAATGACAATGTCAAGGATATCAAATTTGATGGAAAAGGTTGTGCAATATGCCTAGCTAGTGCCTCGATGTTAACGGAGATGGTGATAAATAAACCGTTAACAAAGGCAAAGGAGATTTCTAAAGAAGATATTCTTGAAAATATAGGACTGACAAATTTGGGACCGACCAGAATAAAATGTGCATTATTGTCTTTAAAAGTTTTAAAAATGGGAATGGTAAAATATTATTCCGATAAGGATCCCGACACTGCAGAAAAAATCCAAACAGATTCCAAACTATATTAGACATATAATATTTTTTTATGTTTTATAAAAATAAAATCGTAGACAAACAAATTAAAAATGAGTGATGTAGGTTTTTATGTTAACTTGCAGGTTCTAGAAACTATAGAAGTTACAGATTTCAAAGATGTTAAAAAAACAGTAGCAAGACTTATTGATTTGTATATTAACAATTATGGTAAAAACGATTTCAGTTTGAGGATAATTCTACCCCGTGATGAAAAAAATTTAATCAAGACGAGACAGATAGGAATGGCAATTCAATCAGAGTTTGCTTTAGTATTAAAAAGGAAAAAAATTAGAGTGCAATTAAGAGAAATAAAATACATCCACGATAATAATCATTTTGGATGGTTATTGTTACATCCACAGATTTTTGAATCCCTAAAAAGATAGTAAACAGTAGAGGTATAATGACATGATCGGAATATATTCTTTAAAAGAAAAAAGCGTTGTAAAAAAATGAATTTTTGATTAAAGTTTTATAACAAAATTGCTGTATATAGATATTGCTATACTTTACCAAAAGAAAAAATTGTGATCTATTTTACACATGTAATGAGATATTATTTTTTATCAATGTATAGAGCTATAAAAATGGCAATTTTATGCTAAAAATAGTTGTTGAAAAAAATTTTAAATTCATATACACTTCTAGGATATTTATTTGAAACGCGACATTGTAAATGGTTCATTTAATTTCATTAATTTACTTAAAAGAAGAGTAATAATAAAACCGTATAGGAATCCTCCTACAATATCAGTAAAATAGTGTTGATGTAAATATATTCTTGAAATTCCTATCAGCATCGGAAACAACCAAATTAAACCCACAGAACGAGTTTTATCCCAGAACAAATAAAAAATCAAGAATGCAAAAGACGTTGCCCTGGCCATATGATTTGAGGGAAAGGAATACGGTTGTGAAATGGGCATCATGCTATCATTTTCAATAGTGTAGTTTTCAGGAAGTACAAAATCCTGAGAAAATATTGATGAGGGTGATTCTTTCCCGATTATAGGTTTCATATACATAATTGTAATTGAAAGTATTACTATAGATATTAAAAAAATCATCCCAAGCTTTCTGGTTCTTCTAATAATTGTTAAAATAATTGCAAGAATTACCATGGTAACTACATCTCCCATAGAGGTAATTGCTAGAATTACATTTGTTGTCAAAGAATTTTTTTCAATCAATGCGTCTAAAGAAATAGTAAGAAAATTATCGGTGTTTACTAGGAGTCCTAAATTGACAAATAAAGATAATAAAATAAATGAAAGAACAAGATATAAAAAGTTAAATGATCTGATTTTTAGCATTCCTACATATTAAAATAAGATAAATTTATTTTATAACTATTACAGCATGAAAAAAATCTATTATAATAAGTTTATCGTCTATATTTTGAGGACCAAAACGTTTCTTTGTTATAGAGCCATTTTAGATAATCAGATAAAATTGTGCAATGGTCGAATGCCATATCTATTTTATGTAAATCATTAATATTTATCCATGCTATTTCCTTTGCGTCATCACCCGCTTTTGGAATCCCATCTATAATTGTACTCATAAACACTATAGATATTGCGTGTCCCCGAGGGTCACGTGATGGGTCCGAATAAACACCCAAAATATCTAATGGTTCTACATCTAAGGATGTTTCTTCAAGTGTTTCTCTTCTAACTGCATCTTCAACAGTTTCATCAAAATTAATAAACCCTCCTGGTAGAGCATAGTGGTTCTTGAAAGGCTCCTTTGATCTCTTAATCAACAAAATGGTTGAATTTTTTCTTATAATATTATCTACAGTCAAGGAAGGTTTTGAATATATTTTCATAAATTACAAGCATAAAAATATTATTTTAATATGTCGTCAACAAATAAGATATTTATGAAATAAGATATTATAAAATCAAGTTGACATTAATACTATGGAGGGAACAATGGTTAAAACCGTTGAATGTGGAAGATTTGAATTTAGATGAGTGTCATTATTGCAAAAAAAAATTTAATGAATTTGATTTTGTTTCTTCGTGTGAGTTTTGCAATATAAATGTAGTTCATGATAGCTGTGCAAATGACCATTTATTAAAGATGCATAAAAAAGAATTGAAGGAGAAAGCCAACGAACAGAAAGAAAAACAACTTCATGAATACCAATGAGGTATACACTACTATTCATATAACCAACATTTTACATATCCATTATTTATTTTAATTAATGGTGGATTTTGTTTACAAATTTCTTTTGCGTATGGACATCGTCCGTAATAGCGACAACCAGATTCCAGGTTTTTCGTTTCAATTTCATTTAATGAAGTTTGTTTAATTTCTGTAAAAGTAGAGCCAAATTTTGGTGAATTAGAAATCAACATTTGGGTATACGGATGATTTGGACTGGAATAGATGTCACCTAGACGATTGAATTCAACGATCTGTCCGGCATACATTACTGCGATCCAATCAGCTAATTCAGAAACAATTCCAAAATCATGTGTTATTAGAATTATTGTTTTTTTCTCATTAGTTTTTAATTTTTTTAAAAGATTTATTATTTGTGCTTGAATAAGTACATCTAAAGCAGTTGTTGGTTCGTCTGCAATCAATATTTTGGGATTTAAAATTAATGCCATTGCGATAATTACTCTTTGTTTCATGCCTCCACTGAGTTCATGTGGATATTGTTTAAGAATCGATTTATCTAAATTGACTTCTAAAAGGGAATTTTCGATGGATTCTTTGTCGTATTTGTTTTTTCCATAGTGTTGAATAAAAATTTCCTTAAATTGGTCCTCAATAGAGAAAACAGGGTCCAGTGAGTTCATTGCGCCCTGAAACACCATCGCAATTTTTTTCCACCTTATATTTTCATTAAAATCATTATCAGAAATTTTTGTGATGTCTTGATCGTCTAAGAGAATTTTTCCGCTGGTTATTCTTCCAGGAGGTTCCAAACTACGTATAATTGCATTTCCAAGTGTACTTTTGCCGGACCCAGATTCTCCCACCAATCCTACGGCTTCCCCTTCATTAAGTGAAAATGAAGCATTTTCAACTGCATTTTTTTCTTTTTTATTTTTTTCAGAATATGATACCGAAATATTGTGAATGAATAACTTTGGTGTAATCAGAGAATGTCACATATAAAAAAGTCTTGCAATTATATAAATTTGAATATTTCTGTATTTTTTTGAAAATAGAATTTCATTTTTAGATTATTTGATTAAAAGTCGAAATAGGAATATGAAAATACTAATATTCCTGCAAGAAATCATTTTTAATGTTTTATTATAAATGAAGACACCGATTTGTAATTTTGATGCTAAAACTGGCACCTTATGTAATAAATGTGATTCCAGATTAAAGTTAGGTCATATAACTGACGGAGATGTTCAAGCATCTATAAAAATGGCAAAATTGGCCCAGAAAAACCAAGATATTGATAAATTTACCTTAGTCGCTGCACATAATATCGACGATGAAATAATTCTTTTTTTGAAAAATTCAGATATTACACTTATAAGGTCAGATCAGAAAATATTGGATTTGATAAAAAAAGAATTTGATAATAAGGTTTGGTTTGTAGAATCTGGGGCTTCAGATAAGAGATTTTTAGAAAATATGCTTTTTCCTCTGAAAATTTCTTTAATGAACATGGTTTGGCTGCCAGATGGAAATAAACTAACTAAGATTATCGTATCAAATCAAAGTAAATTAGAATTGCAAGCAAAAAAAATTCAAAATATAGCAAAAAAAATAAAAAATATCGAAGTAATAATTGAATTTGGAGATAATAATAGTTAAAAGTAGTTGAGATAAATGGAGGAAATTCATAGAACACATTACAATAATCAGATAAACGAATCTATAATTGGTAGTAATATAAGAATAGCTGGCTGGATTGAAGATATACGAGATATTGGAAATTTAGGGTTTATTATTTTACGGGACGTAACTGGAACAATACAAGTAGTTGTAGGCAAAGAAAATATTTCATTACTAACAGATCTTCCAAGACAGAGTTCAATAGTCATTGATGGGATTGTTCAAATAAGTAAGGCAAAAGATTCTTCAGTTGAGGTAAAGTTAAAAAAAATTGAAACTATGACAAAGGCAGTACATCCGCTACCGATAGACCCCACAGGACGTGTAGAATCTGCAAGTGATAAAAGGTTAGATGCACGTTCACTTGATCTAAGAAATCCAAGTGTAGCTGCGATTTTTCATTTAAGATCTATAAGTTTGGATACAATACGTAATACACTAAAATTGGACAGATTTATAGAAGTGAATACTCCGAAGATAATTGGAAGTGCAAGCGAAGGGGGTGCAAATTTATTTGAATGTCAGTATTTTAAAAGAAAAGCGTATCTAGCACAGAGTCCTCAATTGTACAAAGAACAGTTAACACTAGGGTTGGATAAAATTTTTGAAATTGCTCAATATTACAGGGCTGAAAATTCAAATACAATTCGACATCTTACAGAATTCTTAAGTGTGGACATAGAAGCAGCATATCAAGATTATGAAGACATTATGAAAACAATAGAAATTGTCGTTAAAAATGTAATAAATACAGTTACCAGTTCTGAATATTTTTCAAAATGCGAGATGAGCGAAGAAAAGAGGAATAAAATAAGTCAAATTGACATAAATAAACCATTTAACAAATTAAGATATCAAGATTGTATTGATGAATTAAACAGATCGGGAGAGAAGAAAGAATTTGGTGATGACCTAAGTGATCTGGATCTTCGAAAAATTGGAAAGAATCATCAAGAATTCTTTTTTATTACAGATTGGCCGTTAAAGATTAAACCGTTTTATATTCATGAAAAAGCAAGTAACTATGAATTATCAGAATCGTTTGATTTGCAGTATGGATTCTTAGAGCTAGTATCTGGTGGCAGAAGGCAACACGACCCAGTAAAGATCAAAAACAGATTGGAAGAACAGGGACTAAGTCCCTCTAGTTTTGTGGAGCATTTAAAGTCATTTAATTGGGGAATGCCTCCTCATTCAGGTTGTGGCCTCGGATTTGATAGGTTAATCATGGTTCTAACAGGTGCGGAAAATATTAGAGATGTAGTATTATATCCAAGAGACCCAGATAGACTTAATCCTTAACAACAATGTCATATTCATTTTTAATTAGCACGTTAACAAATTTTATTCAACGAATTTATTTTTTATCGAAATATCAGAGAGTTGTTCATCTAACAAAAATGATTTTAATTCGTTAGAAGTTGTTGAATAAATCACCCAAGGAATTGGATTTATTTTCATATACATAATATCCGTACTAGAGGGGATTGGTGGTCCCGGATGAGAATGAAAAATGCCTACTATATTGAAGTTTGGGTATGAAAGGTCTTGATATTTTTTAAATAACTCATCTGGATCCATATTGAATTCAATAGAAGATTGTTTGGTGTTTTCCATCTGTTCAACAAATCGTACCGTTATTATATTTTTTGAAATAGATCCGAATAATAAAGCACAAGACTCAAATGGTAATGAAGTGAGGGCAATTTGAATCAGCTTCTTTTGTAGATTAGAAGAAATGATTATGGAATTTAAAGTATTCAAAGTTTATAGACACTAAAACAACATCCAATAATAAAAAATGTTTTTAATTTATAATAAAACTAGCTTTCATGTATGGATGAATAGTGCAGAAATATTCATAAGTACCTTTTGGAAATTTGGTTATATCCAAAGAATATTCTTTTTCTTTCATTATTAGTTGTGAATCAAATGTTTTACCGTCATCTTTTAAGCTCGTGACTGTATGAGGAACGTTGTCAACATTTCGCCAGGTTATACCTGGTTCAGAATTAATTTGTAAAACATCTGGCCCATAGTCAGGGTTTCCTTGTGCAGAAGAGCCGGCAAGAATATCAACTTGAGCATATTTTGAGACATCAGTTGTGGGAGTGGAGGATACATCCGTTTTTACCTCACCAGCCTCTGAAGATGGGGATGACGCATCAGTAGATTGTGTAAAACCTTGAAGCGAATAAAGAACTACAACACCAATGATAGTCATTCCAAGAAAGATTCCGTATAATATTTTCATCTTTTGGTAATTTCTATAAAAAGCAACAACTATTGCTGCAGCAGGAACTGATATCAAGGCCATAATAAAAATATATATAAAAATACTTGAGGCCATGCCGCTGACTGAAATAGCTCCTAAAAATCCACATCCAACCAATATTGTCAGACTTATTGCTGTAGCAACCTTTGATTTTTTTGAAGTTGGAAATCCATCTTTAAATAGACCTGCCACAAGAAAAATGAGACCGATCGTCATAGTTAAAAATGTTAAAGCATGCATTCCATCAATGAATGTCTTTGCCAAACCAGATAACGAAATTCCCACACCTATAGCTCCTATTGCACTAAGTCCTATCCCAGGTGTAAGCAAGTCCCAATCAGACATTTTGGATAATGTTACTGTTGGAAAATTTGTATAATTTAATCTTTTCATAACATAAATTATAAACTTATTGAAAAAAATCCGAATAAGTTAAATTCAGGACGGTGAAAAATGGAAAATGGAGAATTAATGGGGTGCTTTTGTTAAAAGATTATATCGAGGTTTCTAAGCCAAGGATAGTAGTAGTTCTTGTAATTACGGCAGTTACTTCTTTTTTAGGTGCTACACGATTTGATTCGACCCCAACCGTTGCATGGGATATTAACATCTGGAAATTGTTATTTTTAATACTTTCTGGTACAATAGCATCGATGGGTTCTAGTGCATTAAATCACTACTATGACAGAGACATTGATAGAATTATGGAAAGGACTTCAAACAGACCAATTCCTGCAGGAAGATTGGCTGCAAGAAACGTATTGATTTATGGTTTAGCCTTATCTGTAATTTCAGTAATTATATCATGGTTTACATTAAATCCAGTTGCAACCCTGATGATAGCCATTGGGATATTTTTTTATGTTATCATTTATACATCTTGGTTAAAACGTTCAAATTCTTCCAATATTGTTATTGGTGGATTTGCAGGTAGTGCAGCATCTATGGCAGGATGGGCAACGACAACTGGAAGTATGGACATATTGGGATTTTTAGTAGGATGGATTGTTTTTATGTGGACTCCACCACATTTTTGGTGCCTTGCAATAAAAACAAGAGAAGAATACGAATCTGTTAAAGTTCCGATGTTGCCGGTAATCATAGGAAATGAAAAGACCGCAAAATATATTTTGATAAATACTGCAATATTATTGCCTTATTCTTTATCGCTGTATTTTTTTGGGTTAGGACTTGTTTATGTTGCTGTTGCTGCCATTTCTGGAACCTTAATGTTAATTTATCATTATAAATTGACTAAAAACCCTACACCGCAATTTGCTTGGAAGGCGTATAAAGTAACAGCACCTTATTTGGTTATAATTTTTGTAGCAATTGCAGTTGACGTATTTTTTTATTTCAGACTATAGAAAACTTGTTAGTTATTGGTTGGATTCAACAGCTTCGATGCGTCGTTTATCTTTAGTTATCCAAGATACGCGCAACAAGCCGTATATTTCTAAATCCAACAATATTTTATTAAGGTCAATCATACTCAAAGATATTCCATCTTTTAATAAAGAGGACAACAGATCGGTATCGTTAATTTGTCCAAATTGTCGTACACGTTCATAAATTAAATTTCGCAGAGGATATTTCATTTTAATACTTTGCCCAGATATATGGTATTTTTTAAATATATTAAGTAATAGTCTCTACATTTAGTTTAAAAAGTTGTGGAACATTGAATTTACTTTTTATTAAATAAAATTCCTTATGTTTATTAAACACTATTGCATTTTTACGGATTCTCTGCTTACGTTGATTACTTCGATTTCTCCAACACCGCTGTGTGATTTAATTGAATCCTCTAATTGGTCCATCTGTCCTTCTGAGTCTTCAAGTATAAAATCACCAATTATACAGAATAAACCAAAGGCTAGTGGTTCTTTTACAAATCCCTTCAATTGCATTCCTTCTGGCAAATTTTTTGATATTTCTTGGATGACATTATCTAGATTTTGTTCTGCATCGGAAGGAAGGATTTTGATTCTGGCTACTAATCGTGTCATTTTATGGGCCCTCGAAACCACAACCAACACATTTATAAAATCTGGAGAATTCTCTACAACTTTCACATCGCCATAACAAGACAAATCCACAATTTGGACAATAGTATTTTACACATTCGTCATTTGGCATTATTGGACGATTACATGAACTACATATTGGTAATTGTAATGGTTTTGACATTTTTGTACTAAATATGATGAAAATTTTAACCGAATTTATATCTTTATCTTATAAAACAATCAAAAGATTCTTCGTAATTCATTCCCGACCAAGGCATTAAGAATTTTGGTTATTCCTTTTATGCCCAAAATTTTTGATATGGCACTTGAATGAAAATCAAAATCTGTTGAATTTGATATTTCATCGAGGTTAGATTTTGATATTGTATCAAATATTTTATCAATGGCACGGTTATCAAGGCGTTCTATCAATTTTCTAAATAGTAACATCTTTTCAAATTCTGATCCAAATTTTGAAAACCAATTTTTTTCATAGTCAAACAATTTTTCTTCATGGCCGTGCAAGTATTGAGAAATCGATCGGCCTGCCAAGATACCCCCCATTCCACAAGAATAAATCCCACCTGCGGTGGTAGGTTTTGTTTGACCTGCTGCGTCTCCAACTATTACATACCTTCCTCTAATAAAGCTAGGTGTGGGACCTGCAACCCATATAGGAGCAAAGATTTTCCTTATGGTGGAATAAGAACTGCAAATTTCATCAAGATATCGTTTTATTGTAGGAACGACGTTAATTGCATTTCCGGCAACACCAACTTTTGCCTTTCCATGGCCTGTTGGAATAACCCAAGCAAAAAATCCAGGGAACCTAACTGAGTCAAACTTTATTCTTATTTTATCAGATTCAAAGTTTTTTGAATATATCTCATATTGAGCAGAAAGTAGTACGCCTTTTCGATTTGTTTGGATCAAAGAAGATATTCCCCTCGCGTCAATAAAAAATTTCGAGGAAAAAATTTCATTGTTTGTTTTTATAATAAAGTTATGTTTATCATCACTACCTATATTCTGAGGATTATTTGATGAGATATTCTTATCATTATGATTAATAGAAATTACCCTACACATTGTTTTGATATCTGCACCATTTCTCTGAGCCTGAAAGGCAATTTGCTTATCAAATTCTCTTCTATCTATAATCAGAACTTTTTGGTTTTTTGCTGAAACTGTGAATTTGTGGTTTAAAGAAGAAATCTCTGCTTCTTTAATATCAGCATATGCCGATTTTATAGATGGTAAAATTCCCAATTCGTTTAATCCTGTCATACTTATAACGCCTCCACAATGCTCAGGGGTACCAATTTCGTGATCCTCTTCTAGGACACATACTTTAAAACCAGATATAGCGATTTCTCTGGCCGCAAAAAGACCAGAAACACTTCCTCCAGCAACTACAACATCATAATTATGCAACGTGATATACTAATCTATTTTAATGATTATAATTTAATTATTATCAATATATTGACAGGTTACAAACAAGCTTTTATTGTCAGAAAAGACCTAGCAATGGGTGTGGGCAAGATTGCTGCACAAGTTGCCCATGCCGCAGTAATCGCTTGTGAAGAAGTAAAAAGATATAATCAGTCTTGGTTTAATGGTTGGATGAATACAGGACAGGCAAAAATAGTTTTAAAAGTTACAAATCAGACGGAATTAATGGAAATAACCAAACTTGCATTTTCGTTTCACCTACCAGTTTCTAAAGTAATAGATAGTGGATTGACGCAAATTCCTCATGGAACTTGGACATGTATTGCAATCGGTCCTGCTCCAGCTGAGTTGATTGACAAAGTAACGAAAGGTTTAAAACTCTTATGAGAAAAACATCGGTATAATCTTTTAAAATATGGATGATATTCTTTGTATAAAATATCTTGTCGAGTTATAAATAATTTTTAACATGTTATTTTATATCCCTTTTATTGTATAATACTTGTTTGGCAAGGACTAGCAGAAAAATTAAGACTGGTAAAGAGCAGATTACCCTAGATGGATGGGTGCTTGAAAAGTTCAAAGAAAAATTAAACAAAGTAGTGTTAACTAGTAATAAAATAAACCTGCCAATTGTGATTTACAAAAGAACTATAGAGGAAAAAGAAGATTGTATAGAAGAAGAGATAGCATCGATTTCTGAAAAGTTCGTTATAGTTCAAATTCTAACTTATGGTGGTTTTCTTCCCATCACATTCCATGAACAACATATTTTTAATACAGAAGAGTTTGCCCTATGGGTGACAAAGCGTGGAAAGACCATGATGACGTTATGTCTTGAGAATTTAGATGATGTTTTGGCTACAAAAAATTAATGACAAAAATAATAAAGATAAGTTGATTGAATAATCACGATAACAATTATTCCCTGTCCAACACTCCTAGTCCCGGCATTTCATCACCAGCCAAAAATCGTAATGTTGCCCCCCCTCCAGTTGATACGTGGGTTACCTCCTTTTCCGAAACTCCAGCTTTTTTCATAGCCTCCAAAGTATCACCACCACCAATTAAGGTATTTGAACCACGCCAGTAGGCCAATGCCATGCTTTTTGCAATATTAATTGTCCCGTTAGCAAATTTACTTACTTCGAAAAACCCCATTGGACCGTTCCAAAATAATGTTCCCGAAATATTTTCGCTGATCTCCTTTGAATATATGTTAATTGTCTCGGTTCCAATATCATATCCAGTCATATCATCAGGAATATTATTTGACACAATTTGGATAGAATGATTTTGTAATGAATTTGAAACAACGTGGTCTACAGGGAGAATGATTTTATCGCCGTATTTACTAATAGATTTAGTAACCCAAGGTAAATGTTCCTCATCAACTGGAGACTTTCCGACCTTAAACCCTTTCGCCTTTAAAAAAGTATATGCTGCGGCTCCCCCCATTAATATCTTATCTGCCTTTGGAAGAAGATTCTCCAATGCTCCGATTTTATCCCTAATCTTTACACCTCCAATTATCAATACAAAAGGTTTCTTTGGTTTTTCTTTAATCATAGTCAGATATTCTATTTCCTTTTTAAGGTTAAATCCGGCCAAACGAGTTTTAAATAATATTGCAGAACCATATGTAGATGAATGTTTTCTATGAGAAGTGCTAAATCCATCGTTTACATAGACATCTGCAAGGGAGGCAAGTTCAGAGGAAAACTCAGGAGAGTTGGATTCTTCTTCTTTATAGAATCTCAGATTTTCAAGAAGTAACACATCTGTATTTTTCATTTCTGAGACTTTTTGCTTTACTTGCGGTCCTACACAATCATCAACAAAACGCACATTGGTATTTTGTAGAATTTCAGATAATCTTTTAGATACAGGAGCTAATGAAAATGAAATATCACGATTTTTCGGTCTCCCCAAATGGGATACCAATATTACTTTAGCCATTCTTCTGGTTAGATATTCAATAGTAGGTATAGTCATTCTAATCCTATAGTCTTCGCCGATATTTCCATTTTGTATGTTTACATTAAAATCAACCCTAACTAGAACTTTTTTACCTTTATAAAATTCATCTGGCATTTTGGATATATCATTTATCATTGATATACATCGAAAATTTGAAAAGGGTATAATACTTTTTGATTGTTTGAACAGATTAAATAATCCTAAAAAACATCAATATCTATGTCAGAAAATTTTATCCCTAAAAATGTTTTTGGAAAGTTTATGCATATTACAGATACTCAGTGGAAGTTACCAAGTAAAAAATCACTCGTTTTCTTTTTAGGTGCAGGTTTTTGTCCGTATTGTGCTACTCAAAGATGGGCGATTGTAGAAGCGTTAAAAAACTTTGGACAATGGAATAATCTTGTTGAAGAAAGAAGTGCTTCCGTGGAAGAAAAATTTGTAAATGTCCCTACATTTAGTTTTGCAAAGGCCACGTTTGAAAGTGAACTAATCGAATTTATTGGACGTGAAACGGCAGATAGAAATTTTGATCCGCTTCAGGAATTAAATATCGATGACCAGAATATTTTGGATGTATATAATCCAGACAACATGATACCTTTTTTATTGATTGATGGACAATATATGAGGTTTGGGAGCAGTATTAAACCAGAATTACTTCAAAATATTGGCCACGATACCGTAAGAAATGAGATAAGTTTGGAGAAGTCAGAGATTGGAAAGATGATAAGAGAGGAAACAAAAAACATTACGACCCTGATATGCAAGTGCGTTAGCGATAAATCTGATATCTGTAAAAGTATGGAAATAATTGAAAAAAGAAATGAAATAAATTAATTTTTAAATTCACTTATTCGCACATTGGTAGGACAGCCAAGTTTTGATGAGGCGACTTTGAATCCTTCCTTTGCGAGAGCTAAATTTGATTTGCTAACATGTGCTTCCAAAATGACCTGTCCGGGCTTCACTCTTGCAGCAAGACCAGTAGCTTTACCAAAAGCCCTTCTCATACCTTCTTGCAAACGGTCTGCCCCGGCTGTTGCGATCATCTTATTTTCACGGAGTAAGACGTGTGGATATACACGCAGGATAGAGAAAAAACTGGTGTCACCAGCTTGTGCCATCCTTTTGTTGGCAGCCAATCTTGCTGCTTCAAGAGCGTTATGTCGTATCTGGATATTTTCAGTAACTAACAACTCTAGTTTATAATCATAGTCCTGTTTGGCCTGTCCAGAAGCAAATTTTGCAATTTTGATTTGAGGTTTTCCTGCTATGTACTCTTTTCGTACATACGGCATTCCTTTTGGTTCTCTATAATTGACACCTTTCATCTTATTCACAACTATTAAATTTAATATTTAAATTGCTTAGTTTTCTCTGATTTAATCGTTATGTCCCCAGATAAAAAGACGGACCTTGCAGAAAAAAAGCTTGACCTTATCGATTCTGAATTTGAAAACATCGTCATTGAAGCAAGAATAGATAAAAAAAACAAGATGGTAAAAGTATCAGACAAAAAAAATCAGGACCAACTAAGAACTAAGGGATATGGTGAGAATTTCAAAAAAGAATATCTATTGTATTATTATGAGGCGTTATATCTTCTTTTTATTAAGAAACTTGTTATTAAAAATTCAAAGAATCTAGAGTTATCGTTTACTGGACTGCTAAAGATTCTACTAAAATGGGATAAAAATATTTTTTCCAGATTTTTGATATATCGAGACCTTAGAAGTCGAGGATATGTTGTAAAAGATGGATTTGGATTTGGGATTGATTTTAGGGTGTATGATAGGGGAGAGCACAATTTAAGACCTGCAAAATATGTTGTATTTGGGATAAATGAAGGCATTGAACTTTCTATATCTAGTTTATCCAACAACATCAAGGAAATTGAGAAAATGGGGAAAGAAGGTATTATCGCAGTGATTGAGCGTAGAGGTGAAATAATTTATTACAAAATAAATAAGGCTTGTTTTAGAGAACTTGAAAAATAAATATCATTTTAAAGTTAAAATTTTATATGTTCTTAAATTAAATTGAATTGATCTGCATGAAAATGAAGATTACGATAGTCCCCCTATTATAAGCACATTGATGCTTTAAAATGAAGAGAAACCGGACTACTGAATCATGCAGAAAAAAAAACAGAATTTATCGGTACATTTTGTTGTGATTAGAAATTGCTCCGACCGGGATTTGAACCCGGGATCGTCGCCTTGAGAGGGCGAAATGCTTAACCGAACTACACCATCGGAGCTTGCCAGTATCAAAACCAAGGTTATCAGATTTATTTATATTAATCTTGTTGTTTAAAAATGGAAAAACCATAAATTTGAAAATCGTTATTATTTTGCGGATATATTATTAATGCCTCAAATATCCATCAAACCTTTGTTTATGAGACTATGTTATAAAATTGGAAGTTCCAATCGTATAAAGATTTGAATTTTATAGTTTAATACAGAAGTTTTATCAAAATATGTGATTAAAGGTGGTCAAACTGCAATCACTGCAGGTTGCTCTATTGTTTCTACAATTCCACCTTTCTTAGTTCTGGCACGTAATTTAGCTTTATATTTTAAATTACGTGGTTTAGTTCTCAAACGATAACCACAACACGGACACCATAGTCCGTCCCATTTGATGAAAATCTCACATATTTGGCAGCGTTTTTGGCCGCTTGCATACCTGCCAGAGCCAACTGGTTTTTGGGCTTTATGGCGTATACATATACCTTTGCATGTCATAGCATATATATTTTGGAATTGCTAGTATTTAAATATGTACAAATATCGATTATTATTTTATCATTATGACATATTAATTATAATATAAAAGAAAAAAAATAGTAAAATTCTATTGAACTGTTATATTATTTGCATGAAACGGTTCGTTCATTGCTAGATATTCTTCGACTTTCATTTTAATATCATCAGGTTCAGTGTCTTCCATTCCAGAAAAGCCACTGCTAAATGATATTTTATTCCCAGAAATGGATACGTTAGTAACTTCCATATCAGCGTAAACATTTGCAAGTTCTGTTACCCAATCCTGAGCTTCTTGTTGATCGAATCCATTTGTTTCAATTGTTACATTATACATCTTGGTCATTCGAATACACCAAAATATTCTTCCTGATAGTTATTAATAAATCTGCCTAATATAATAGAAATCGAATTATTTGCTAAAAATTAATCTTTTTCATCAAAACCCCAATGTTTTACAAGTTCCTTTTCAAACTTTGAAAACTGTTCATCACTTAGCGATTCTCCACAATTTTTGCATGTAGGAACAACAGTCATTCCTTGTAATTTAAAAGATACATCGTAGAAATGAACTGAACCACAGTTACACATTTTATAATGAAAATAATTTTACCTTCATATATTAAGTTTTTATTTTATGTTCCATGCTTGTTCTTTATGATAATATGATGTTTGACCTACAAACATTTATCAAATACATCGTATTTAAAAAAAATAATGTATAATATAAGAATCTATGAAGGTGTAAACAATACTGACTTTTCATTATTAGTAATGATGTTAATTTCGATTGCTGGATTAACAATGACATATCAATTCAATGATGCATTTGGTGAGGATAATAACTGGTATGTTGGCGAAGGGGTAAAACAAGGAATGTGGGTTAAATACGGAGTCAGTTATTTTGAAACAAATGATGGAAGACAATTTGATTTGTTAATACATTTTAAAGAACAGGATGCGAATGGAAATTGGATAGCTCCAGTATGGGTTCAAGACCAAGGTCGTGTATATAACGGAACATTTATCCTAAGTACTTTGGATTTGACAGCACTAGGGACTTCTTCAGTATCAAAAGACCTGGCACCGTATAGAAATGCTTATAAAAGTTCCCTTCAGTGGCTTTCTGCATTTGTTGCGAAACCAGGACTTTCTTTAGGTGCTGGTTCATGGGGTAAAATTGCATCAATTGGAGGTTCAGAAATTAAACCTTCTGGAACGCAAGAGATTCAAGTGCCTGGATTTCCAGAGAAAATAAAAACAACGCTAATTAGTTATTACAAAGGTGTTGAAAATAAAATATGGATATTAAATGAATTTCCATATCCTGTTATGGCATCTACATTTTCAGATGTAACCACCGGTTCTCCGCCTTCACAATTTCAGTTTATTTTACAAGGTACTGGTGTTGGAGAACCTCCAATTCCAGTTGAGACGGAATTTACCGTCAAACCACCTGTTATTCAAAGAACCGAAAGAGGATCATACTTTATTAAATTGGAATGGAGTCCAGAAACAATATTAAAAGATATACCAACTGATTTTACTGTAACCGTAACTGACAGTACTCAATTTCCATTAACAAATGTTGGATATAACTTTAAAATTACAAACAAAAACAATACAGTAATATCTAACCTAGTCAATCAATTTGCACCCAATGGAATAGATACAATACCAATATCATTTAATGCGACCGGACCGATTAAAGTTGATGTTTTGATAAATAGTGTAAACGGTGTGACCACTGGACCTTTCTTGGAACAGTCAAAAATTGACCTATATGTAAAATAGGAATTGAATGGATTGTAAAAACAAACAAATACTTTTTATTTATTTTTTTCAAAATAAAATATATCTCTGATAATCCAATTCATCAAGGAAACTATTTCGGGATTTATTTTACACCAGATATGAACAGACCCAGGCATTATTTCTATTCTTCCGTCTTTTAGAACAATACGAATTCCCTCCTTTCCTTCATACATATAGGCATCTGTAATGGAGACATTTCCAATGATTTGAGATATTCTTTCCTTTATTAGGTCTCTCTGGATTGGAAACTTTTTTCTAAATTTATCGTAAATGATTCCCATATTTTCAGTTCCATAACTATTTAAATTGAAAATTTTTTGAGAATCTGGAAAATGCAATTGCAGGTCAAGCCCATGTCTTTTTCCCACAAACGAGGTAATCTCATTAATTTTATTAAAAACAAGATAGATATTTTTGTTAAGCAACGACCGTATAACATTTTCGTTAAGGTCGAAATTTACTTTCAAGTCAGAAAGAACACTGGAAAAAACAGAATCCTGATAACTTGCTTGATTGTCCTCAGATGCCATAATTTTAATAAAAAAAATGGTTAATTTAATATATATCTATTAATAATTTGAAAATAGAAAATATACAATAAAAATTTTGATTTTTATAATGCTTAAAAAGATCATAAAACACCGTATTATTATGTTCAAGGAAGACATATTCGAAGAAAAAACCGATAATATTTTAGATTATCAAAATACGTGTTCAGAATTTATAACGGATATAAGCAAGGATTACAAAGACTGGGTTGATAGATATAATCTTGAGAATAAGGAATCTGAAAGGAGAAAAAATATTATCAACACAACAATACATAATACTAATGAATGGATACATAAATATGGAAACGATATCAAAAAGATTGACGTCATAATGAATGACGGAATCAACAAAATGGCCGAAAATACTGCAGGTTATCCTTTTAGTTTTAAAATATCAATTGATCAATCAACAAGATATATTTTTCACATGGCAGGAAAAATAAAATTTAATATTAAAGCAATTCCAAGGGAAGGAAGAAGTATTCAAATTGGAAGATATGACAAAGAAAACGTAGTACTTTTTAATTCCAATACGAATAAAGCCACATACAGTATTCCAGAAGAAAGTTTTAGACCAGCAGACCTTTTAGATGATTATATAGTCATAGATACTTCAGAGTGTGATGTTGGTGATATTATTTCGTTTACAGTAGTAGCAGAAGAAATTAAAGATAATACTCATGTTACTGAAAGAAGAGGTATTTCTACAATTATTTTAATTGTAAATAAAAGATAACGAAATGATAATAAAATGATGGAAAATTAGATTCAAAAATTTAAATAATTTCTTATTTTTTATCAAAATTTTATCAATAATGTAATCATATTAATTTAAATATAGTCATCTTGTGAAATTGTTTTATATAATGCGACGGTCGTCCAGTTTGGTCTAGGACATCAGATTGCCAATCTGGTAACCCGGGTTCAAATCCCGGCCGTCGCAGATCTACTTTAAAATACAGTGTAGAGAACTAGTCATTCGCTTCCAGAGCCACAAGCACAAAACCCATATTCATCAATACGTTTCTCACAAACTAGACATTTATATTTGTACTCAACTTCCCAAGCATGTTTTCCATACAATTGTAGATGAATATCGATTTCCCAAGGAATAATGTTATCAAAAGTAGAGATATCCACTAAATCATGACTATGACTGGGGGTTTCATTATTTTCACCATTTATATTTGTTTTATGACGAATTTTTTTAGTCATTTTTTGTTTCGCAATGCCTATAATTTAATGATTTTGAATATAAACATTTTTTCGTATAAGGTCAATTGCTTGTCTAATCCTATCTTTATTTGGTAATTGAATCACAAAGATATTAGATTCAGTATTAGATGATAATGAATGGTCTGCAGGTAACAGTCCCAACATACCTACCTCATAAAGTGAATTAAAAAAATCTAATGATTTATTTGCATGAAAAAGATAATTTTCTTCGATATCCAGATCAGAAAATTTTAAAACAATGTCTACAAAACAATCTCGCCCATCATAAAAAATATCAAGTAAGGAATCAATTACATATTTTTTGCCAGATATTTTTGATAAAATTTCATTGTATTTTGCAGGAGTTATAAATATACATGGTAATGGTTTGCCATCGTAATTAAAGATGATGAAACCTTTATCATGTAAATTTCTCTCAAACTCGTCCAATGTTTTATAATTTCGTTTCAAATATTTCTAAGGTCAAATTCAACGTATTTATTTTTATTTGCCTAAATTATAAAGATATGAGATTTATGTTGAATGTGTTTTTATGTTTACAAAAAGATTTTGTTTTATACATGAAATATCTTTAAATTTTCTTATGGCAATTAAAAAAAATTAATTAAGATTTATTGATTTTCCCAATAGTAACATTCTGTTTGTATCATCTAGATCAAAGTTATCCATGACGCTTATTTTGCTATTAAAATACAAAAGGTCAATTAATTTTTGCCTGTCTATATGAACATTGATGGTCCCAATATTGTCAAAGATCTTGCCGTGGTTCATATTAGTGTCATTTTCAATTTTATCGTCAATTCCATCTGATTTTCCTATATTCTGAGCAAAAATCATAACCTCCTCTTTAATGTCCTGAGATTTGTTTAGATCAGATAGTTTTTCTATTTTTTTCATTGTTACCTCCTGATTATTGGACATATTGATAACAATATACGAACTGGGATTTTCTTCATAGATAAAATTGATTTTTTGATTATTATAAGATTTACTGTCATTTAGTTGTGTCTTATCAGAATCAGCTAATCTCTCTGTTTTTTTCCTATCCACATAATTTTTTAAATTTAGAATCGAATCTTTTAGATTATATTCAAGATTAACAGAATTATGGATGTTATTTTTTATTTTAATAAATTCAGAAATAGGAATATTCATCAAACTTCCCTTTATTCGTAATCCCGGATAAATCGTCCTCAGAGTGTTATCAAAAGCATCTTCATCCAAATAATCAATTCCTCTTTTATTTGCATCCTCCATCGAATGATACAATATATTTAACATGGACCTAATATTTCGGAAATCTTGGAATTCATCGAAGATAATTCGTAGTTTTGATGTTAACGCTTTTGCATCAGAAACTTTAAAGTTAAATTTACCTTCATCATGGGATCGGATATACTCCAGTCCAATGTCCATAATCTCATCAAACGTGTTTGAACCTGCCAGATCAATTTTGTAATTAGCTTTTTCCAGCCTATCGAAAACAGAGATATCGCTACCGCTGATTTCTTTGTATGATGATGGAGTGAGAATGAGTATTACTACGGTGTTTGGAAGATGTGAATTAATTATTGCTTTAATAAATGCTAGTGACTGATTATTGGAATCAAATTCATCTATTTGTAACATTGTAATTTTTTCGTAAAACATATTATTCAATTTAGACAGAATAGAAAATCGGTGTATTACATCTTGTATGTTGAAATTTTCATATAGTTCTGAGGAATGATCATCGCTATTTTGATGTGTGTTATTAGAAGTTTCAGTATTTGAAAAATTGTTAATTGAAGTTTGATTTATTGTATCTTCCAAAATTGATTTGATAAATTGTATCTCAGATTCTGAAAAGTCGTTGTAGAATAGAGTGTTGAGATATTTTGATTCAATTGACATTTTATTGGTCATGATATCAGCGATTTTATTTTCAATTCCCTTGCCTCCGAATTTTTCAAAAAATCCAAGTTTAAATGTTTTTGTTACCTCTTTTTTATTTGTATCGTATTTTGATTTGATAAAATAAAGTAAATTTCTTTTAAGGTCTGTAAAATAAGTTTCAGGAAAACCATGAATTAATCCCAAAAACACGTTTTGTATCGTTCTTGGAAATATCTGTGACAGGTCTAGGTAGGAAACAATACTTTTATCAATAAATTCAGGTGAAATGCCTATGTTTAGAGCTAGATGAGTTTTGCCAGAACCTACGTCCTGAATCATAGTTATCATTCTAAACTGATTGTTTTGTTGAATAGACATTTTAGAATGAATATCATTTATACATGAAAAAATGGCGTTTCTAGCATCTTTGTGTCTCTGTCCTCCTAAAATACAAATATCATCCTTTCCAGGAGTTGGGCTGCTTGGATAGGGATTCTTTTCCAGTCCGTATGGGTATGTCAAGTTATATGCACCTCACAAATCCGTGAATTAAACCGCGAACTACAATGCCTTCGTTACCACCAGTTGATAATTCATAATGAGTTTCATTATGTTGAATCAATTGCTTAACGTAAGAGTAAAATTCTTTTTCAGTTATCTCATATTTTTCACATAGTTCGGTTTTAATTTTGGATAGTTCAACCCAACCAATGGAAGTGCCATTATTTATAATGGATAGATCAAAATCGTCCTTAAATGATTCTAGACTGAATGTGGGTTCATATGTGCTATAAGAAAGAGTATCATAATTGGTATCATTTTCAGCAGCATATTTTGATTGCTCTAAAGTATTAATTTTTTCACTGCTATTGATAACGGAGTCGGTCAAGTTAGAAATGTTGCTTTCAATATTTTGTAATTGCAAGTTCACTGATTCAGTAATGGCATTAAGTGATTTATTCATGTTGAGAATCTTATCATATAAATATTTGAATTTCGGGTCAATGTTCATTAGATTTTGGAAGTAATGATTTTTATGCCAGAAATAGTGTGCAACTCCTTTCCTGTCAAGAATTATTTCTCCTTTTTCCACAAGGTCCTTTGTTACTTTATCAAAATTAATTCCAGAGAACTCTTTTTTTAACTCTATTTTTTTAACTCCGTTTTGACCTGCTGAGTATATTTTCTCGACTATTTGTTCCTCTGCAGACATGCTAAGAAATAATTTTTTTCTTATAAAAATTGCGGGGTGATCATTAACAATACTATTAGTTAATTTAATTTTACACTAGAAAAATTTTATAGAAAATGACGTTTGAAAACATACGGAACATGTGTAATATTTATCAAAAAATATTGAATATGCAGTTATAAAAATAATTACGTTAGATTTGTTTACAAAGATTCTTCTGACATTATTATCTGGGTGTGTCATTTCTATCAATGGAAATAGTGTGGTATCAAACTAAGTGTAATGAATGATTTACCTTATTTTTATTTAATAACAATATAGGATTGGTGGTAAAATAATTATTGTGTGTATATATTCAATTTCAGTTTGCAAAGTATCAAAGTTATTTTTATATCATATATTCGGTTTTCAATCCTATCATACATCTAAAAAATTGACAATATAATAGAGATTGATACATACACCAAATAAATTGGAAATTCTAATGTTTAAATCAGATATTCAATATTTAGACCTGTTAGATTGTAGAATGAATATGTAAAAGTGTATACATCTTTTCAATACCTGTCAAATAAAAGAATTCAATGACATAGGGACTGTAACTATTAATTACTAAAATATGAATAAATAGGAAGGTATGATGAAAAACTTTGCTGAAATAATGATGAAAGCACTAGGGTATCTGACCATTAGTAATACTAAAATTCTAATATATTTTTTAACAAAAATATGAAAATGAGATGGGAATAAGAATAATTTTCGAATTAGGCAGGATTGTAAAATATAATGTGGTAATAATGATATTGATGTAGAATTTGATAAAATGAGTCAATCCTATTTTGGCCTGTACTTACAGCGAATAATCTAACGAAGCATCATGCGATTCTTGTGATAATTCTGATTTACCAAAAGATCCATATGAGAAAATATCCTATTTACAAAATATGTAAAGGACATTTGAATGAATTAGAACTTACCGATATTGTAATAAACGTACTGTATTGTTATTCTTTGAATAGATTTGCCGGAATAACTGGGCATTATCCATATTTAAGAAAATTATTTTATGTGTCTTTTAGATATGGATATTATTTTTTGTATCAATATATAACAGCGTACAAAAAGATAAATCAGGATTAGAAAAAGAAAGAAAATTATCCAAGCTAATGGTCAGAATTTGTAGTTAACCAAATCAGATTTTGCTTTTTTTATCTATTGTACACATCAACTGATTATTATTTTCAACTTTACATGAATGAACAATACAAAATGCTCAATATTAAAAATGAGTGATGTTTTACCGATAGTATATATATTTTTACTTGCGAGAGATCTGTAGAAACCATCGACAATATCAAAAGATTTACCATTCTATGAACATTATATGCAATACATCTGAAAATTAATTCTCTATTCTGCATTTTTATCAACCGTGATGAGATATTTTCAACAAACGGTCTTTTTATGAAAGATATGATAGTTTTATTCTTGTTTCTCTAAAGATATAGCAATTTTCTGTACTCTTGTTTCATCTTCTTTCTATATCTACCAAAAATCTTCCAGACAGGTACCTCTTCATTCCGTGCAGGTATAATGCTGTACCCACACAATTTCTACAGTACCAATAAATGATTGTCCTAAGTATCATATCCTCGGTCTGCAACAGCTGCAAATAATTTTTTTATTTCTTACATTTTTGTTACAATTGGTTTAAAATCAACATTATCTTGTTTGGTTGGACCACGTCTTGCCTTTACTGCACAGACAATCTGTGCTATATATCATCTCCGATAGATAGTTTGGCATGTTTGCGTCTCAATTTAGCCCTAGGAGCATGGTATTTGATGCACATGTCATTTTGAGACCAGTCGAATCTATACAGGCAAATATGTGTCTAGTATTCGTGTTGACAAAGAAGATGAATGATGAAATTATTCTTTCAAGCACTGCTGTGCTGGTCCGAGCTGCAAATTTATGCAATATTGTATAATGCGGTATTTTTGATAATAGCAAAAACAACCTCAGATAGTATACTTCAACAAGCCATTCAGTAAACAACCTATAACTTTTTCCTTCATACTGTCTTATGGTAACAAGGACAATGTGTTACCATACTGTATAGATATGGTTGCGATTTCTGTATAGATCTATTGGCATTCTACAGTGTTTTAAAATACCAAACAACTGTAGTGCCAGTCTGACGTACCTGGATTGTTTTTGATAGTTCGATAATTAACTGTAGTATGTTGTTAGCTATGATAGTTTCTTTACAGCACTTACAAGAAAGTATGTGTATTAAGAAGGTATCATATCAAAATTTATCTATTTACATGCTAGATAAGTTATTGTTAGAATGTAATAAATGATTGTTATTATTTTATTTTTTCCATCAGGTTAACAAGACTAACAATACCAATAATTATATAGATAACTTGAAAAAACGTAAAATATGGATAGTGTCAATGCAGAAATCAAAGGAAAAGACAACAGTAATGAAAATACAATTAATAACAAAGCAGAAGAGATGAAAAATAACAACGAGGTGATAACCATGGATGATTTTTTAAAGATCAAAATGAAATTGGGAAAAATCATTGAAGCAGAAAAAATAGAAGGGATGAAAAAAATTCTCAAGATCAGAGTAGATATTGGAAATGAAATACGCGAGATAGGAGCGGGAATTGCACTATTCTATAATCCTGAAGACATCATCGGTAAGACTGTTGTAGTGTTGACAAATCTTCAGCCTAGAAAGTTGGGTAACTTGATATCCAATGGAATGATTTTAGCTGCGGACGGCCCTGATGGAAAACCGTTGTTATTGACAGTGGAAGATAAAGACCCTATTCTTGGATCAGAAATACATTAACTTTATCGATTGGAAAAAACAATACCTCAATTTATGAAAATGTTTCTATTTTATTAGCCTCCAAATTTGGATGATTCTTTTTCTTTATACCGACTTTCTAAAACCTTCTCGTATTCTTTATCAAGCGATTTTGTATCTAGATCTATTTTTTCTAAATTTGCCAGTGCATGAAGAATACTTTTTGCGGCTAACGGTTGTGGAAGATTGGATTCAGGAATTTCACCAAATAAGCCGATTCCGTCAATACCATATTCTAAGGCAGTTCCCAAGATCACCCCATTAAACCAAGTAATTGTTGTAATTTCGTTTCCTACAAATTCAATTCCAGCATTCTTTAAAACGTATTTCAATTTTTCATTATTTACCACACCGCAAACCTTTGGCGCTCCTGTTAGGTTAGTTTTAAGATACCCTCCTGAACTGTACAGTAATCGGATATCAGAAATTTTATGTATATAATCTAAAAAAGTATAACATAATTCTTTTAGTTCTAACGATTCTTGTGGCTGCGTAGTCCCGGTCAATATAATCATGTTGTATTTTTCGTTATAATGAATCTTGTAAGTATCAATGATATTTTTAACAATTCCATCAGAATAAGATGCCCATGGTTTTTCATTTGACAGTATACTGGCTACATGAACCGTTGAAAGTGAATTGCAAAGAAAGGAAGATACAAGACCGCCAACACTTCCCATGTCAGGCAATGAAGCGATGATCAGTGTTTTTTTATCAAGTGTGAGTTCTTTTTTAATATCTAAATTCATGTTATTCTTTCATCTCATTTATCTTCTTGTAATATGAGATAATACCTGTATAATCTAATTCAGAGTATCCTTGATTATTCGCCTGTCTGTAAAGTTGTCGTGACATCTCAGAAACTGGTAATGATAGACCAAGAGTTTTTGCTGTATCTTGCACCAAGTCCATATCCTTTAAGAGATTTTTGAGGTAAAAAGATGGTTCAAAATTTTTATTTATCATTTTAGGTCCTTTAAATTCACTCATTCCGGTTTTAAAATACGTGGAATTTAGTATGTCAAGAAAGATTTTAGGATCTGCACCGTATTTATGGGTTAGTAGAATTCCTTCAGAAAGGGCGCATGCAATCAATCCAATGTTTAAATTTAAGGCAAGTTTTATTGCATTTGCAGACCCTTCAGTATCTCCAACATAAAATATGATTTTTCCTAGTTTTTCGATATATGTTTTTATCTTTTCGTAGGTAGTTTTGTTACCAGAAACAATTGGAACCATTTCTCCTTTTAATGCAGAAGAAGGGCCACCCATAACAGGCATCGATAACATTTCAATATTATGTTCTTTAAATGTTCTATGACATATGGCTGATTCAAATGGTGAAATTGTGCTGGCATCTGCAACTATCAGATTAGAATTTTCTGCTGCAATAATCCCATTTTCTTTATTAAAATTTAACGGATAAATTGAATTGTAATCTAATATACAGGAGATAATAAGATCTGAATTTGCTGCCAGTTGTTGTGGAGTTTGATATAATATCGCACCGTTACTCTCAAGGTCCTTTCCTTTTACCATATTTCTGTTATATACACCAATAATTTTTTCAGTTTCTAAAAATCTTGTTGCGATACTGTGTCCTAAAAGACCAAGTCCCATTATTCCTATTCGCATATCTTCACAAACTTTGTAATGATATCAACTAAATTTCTTTCTTTTATGAGTGAAATTGTTTTATTTTCTCATGAACATAATTTCGTATGCCTATGTTTTCTAGAACATCAAGATCTTCGCCACAAAAAACATACTCAATTGTAAATAATTTATAATCGAATGTATGTTAGTATAATCATAGAAAAATTTTTCTGGATTAAAATAAACGATTGAAAAATTGTATAAATAAACGCTTTGTGGTAAATAACAGAAAATTCGTGTTACCATCTATTACCAGTCAAATATTTGTTATTTATTTTAGTCTTATTTTAGTACAGTTAAACGGAATTTTAAAAACGATATAGATGTTTTATGTAAAAAGGTAAGTTGGATTTATTCTTTTTTATCTTTAATTTTTCAATAATCAATAACGAAAAATTATATCATTTATCTTATTGTGAGCAAAGGTTCCTAAATAAGATTTATTTTCATTCAACTATATCTGATATTTAAAATTGATTTATTCTAGTATTATCAATTTTGATAACATTGTAAAATTTGGTTTAGTTAAATTTGTTCCCTTTTTATTATTTATTATAATAATTTTAATGGCAGATAAATACACAATATTTATGGTAAAAAAATCAAACTAAAAATTTAGTTTCGATTTATAAAAATACATGTATCCAATTATTTTCCACCTTTACTTCATAAACTGAAAGTGGATCTTTTGCGGGCAAATTCTGTGGTTTTCCGTCGTCTAGTTTAAATGCAGAAAGATGAAGTGGGCATGTCAAAGTTTTATCGCCTTCATTTAGAATACCAATAGACAGGTCAGCATATGCATGCGTACAGATTCGGTCTGTTGCATACAGATCATCTTTTATCTTTACAATTACTATTTTTTTATCCTGATGATCAAACTCAAACATATCTCCAGATTTTAGAGATTTTGCCTCACAAACCTTAACCCATCGCGCAATCATAACAAACAATCAATACTTATTCCTAACAGTATTATAAAAATTTAAAAAAAGTTACCGGTACTTGTAGTGTTTTTCAAACAGGTCCTGTGTCTCCCTGTATCGACTCTTTTCTACCTCAAGTATACGTTCCATTACATCATCTGTTTTTATCCTCAAAGATTTTCCGGCCCATTTATTTTCTATAAGATAGTTTACCCATGCCCTAAGTGTTGGCCCCATCCTTCGTGACAGTGGCTCTAAAAATCCATTGACGATTTCTCTTTTGGCTTCCTCTCTACTTAATCCTCTGCACATAAGGTAGAAAATTTGTGATTCATCAATCTGAGCTACGGATGCAGAATGTGTTGCCTTTACCTCGTTTGTAAGAATTTCAAGGCCCGGTATGGCATCGGATTTTGCACCTTTGTCCAGCAAAATTGCATGGCCTGCAAGAAACGATTCAGAAGCCTTTGCATCATGTCCTATTTTTATCATTCCTTTGAAAAGTGATTGAGAAGTATCTTTCATTACGGATTTTACCTGAACACGTCCCTTACTGTGTGGTCCTTCATGATGTAAATTAGAGGTAATATCAAAAGATTGGGTATCCATTCCAAGAACGATCTCAACGTCCTCACCATATGCTCCTGAACCGTTCATGATATTATCTACTTTGTATCTTGTTAACTTGCCTCCAAAAAGCCCAGCATACCAAGACATTTTTCCATCCTTTTCAATGAATCCTTTTTTATTTGAAAAATGGACACCGTTTTCTGAAAATGCTTGAAGAGTAACCATCTCCAACGCGGCCTCAGCGTTAACATGACATTCCACTAGCTCAAATAATGATTGCTGTTGTTTATGCAGATCTTTTGTTGCCAGTCCTTCAATATCTGTAGTTATTTCATCTTTTTTATGATCCGGGTTTGTTAATGATGAATACAATTCCTGAACTATGGTTGCCTTTGAATTTGTATCTGCAATTATTATATTTCGCGATATCAAAGAGGAACCAGATTTAGATAGCGAACTTATTAGCCTGATTGGTTCAGATATTACCACATTTTTTGGAATGTAGACAAAAATGCCTGACTGAAAATATGCGTTTTCTAAAGCTAGGTATTTATCTTCTTGTAAATTAATCTTGTTTTTTGTCCAATTTTTTTTTATCAAATCACCATGTGACAGAAAAGCATCAGATAAACTTGAAATAACAACGCCTTGTTTTTTTAAATCATCTGAAATAAAAATTCTTTTAATAGTATTCCCAATAGTAAACACACCAGTTTCTGATTCAAGTTCTTTAATGCGTTCATCAAATTCATGTGATGATTCATTTTCTAAATAATCGGATTCAAAAAATATTTCATCATAATTCAAGCGATTTGCATTTGTGTATTTAGAATAAAGTGGAGAGACCTCGTCGGGTAATTTAGAATATTGTTCAAATGAATTTTTTCTTATAACTTTTACCCAGTCTGGCTCGGTAACTTTGACTTTACCAGATATTGATTGAAAATCCATGGCTAAATCCAACAATTTCTTCATTTCTTTTGATCTCCGTCAAATAATATTTTTAGTGAAAATGACTAAATAAAAGAGAGAGGCACTAACCTACTGAGCCTTCCATTTCCAACTTTACAAGCCTATTAAGTTCTACTGCATATTCCATCGGCAATTCCTTTGTAAATGGTTCTAAAAATCCACCGACTATCAGAGATAAGGCATCGGATTCAGAAAAGCCTCTGCTCATTAGGTAAAATATCTGATCTTCACCAATTTTTCCAACAGTTGCTTCGTGTGTTATAGTTGCATCGTCTTCGTTTACTTCCACGTATGGATAGGTATCCGTTCTTGAATTCTCGTCAAGTAGTAATGCATCGCATCTGACATTGGATTTAACACCGGTGGCACCTTTTGCAACGTGTAATAATCCCCTATAGGTTGTTCTTCCACTATCTTTGCTAACAGATTTACTTGTAATCCTTGAGGTAGTATTTGATGCCAGATGAACTGCTTTTGCACCGGCATCTTGATGTTGGCCTGACCCGGCAAAAGCAATTGAAACTACTTCTGCGTGTGCATTTGGTCCAAGCAGGTAAACGCCAGGATATTTCATTGTTAATCCACTTCCCAAGTTTCCGTCTATCCACTCCACGGTAGATCCTTCATATGCATATGCCCGTTTAGTAACAAGATTGTAAACGTCTTTACTCCAATTTTGAATAGTAGTATATCTGATCTTTGCTCCTTTTTTTGCAACCAATTCTACTACTGCAGAGTGAAGTGATTCGGTAGAATATACTGGAGCGGTACATCCTTCGATATAATGGACTTCTGAACCTTCATCGGCAATGATTAATGTTCTTTCAAACTGTCCAATATTTTCTGCATTAATTCTAAAATAAGCTTGTAGTGGAAGATCAACTTTCACGTTTGGTGGAATGTATATAAAAGAACCACCAGACCAGACTGCACTGTTGAGTGCTGCGAATTTATTGTCTTCTGGAGGTATTATCTTACCGAAGTATTTTTTCATCAAGTCAGGATGTGCGTTTACCGCACCATCTGTATCCATAAAAATAACTCCCTTTTTAGATAAATCTTCTCTTAGATTATGATATACTACCTCTGATTCATATTGAGCGCCAACCCCTGCCAGAAACTTTTTTTCCGCTTCGGGAATCCCAAGTTTATCAAATGTTTTTCTTACCGATTCTGGTACATCGTCCCAGCTCTTGCTTTGATTTTCCGAAGCCTTTGCATAATAATAGATATTTTGGAAATCAATTTTTGATAAATCTCCTCCCCATTTGGGCATCGGTTTACTCATGAAAATATCGTAAGACCTTAAACGGAACTCCCTCATCCAATCCGGTTCCCCTTTCATTTTGCTAATTTCTTCGACAGTACCACGGGACAAACCCTTTTTACTAAGATAGATATACTTGTCTATAGAATCCTTAAAATCATATTTACTATAATCCATATTTAGCTCTTCTGTAGTCATTCAATTACATAACGGCGTTATGTTTTATATAAATATTCCACCCCCCGTGAGAATATTATTGGTATTATCGACAATACAATGAATTTATCATTTTTGTTTTAAATCATTGTTTTGATAATAACTTTGTAATAGGCAGACGAATGATTCTCCAAATATTCTACAATTGCTAAACTCATTCAATGATTTTTATATAAAACAGCAAAAATTCCGTCTAAAGAATGCTGTTCTGGTTCAATTATTGAATGTATCCCGTATTTTTTCAGGGTTTTGCTGGTTAGCGGTCCTATAGATATAACAGAATTTATTGTGTTTACATAATTCTTAAAATCAATGTCAAGTCTTTCTGAAAGCTCAAAAAAAGACTGGACTGAAGACGGACTGGTGAAGATAACAGAATATATCTTACCTCTTTTTAAATGCGTCAAATAATCATTCCAGATATCAACAACCTCGCCTGTGACTACAGTATATAAAAAAAATTCGTTGACATGATATCCAAGGTCAGACAAGTTTTTCTTTAAAAAATCATCACCTCTTTCACTTCTTGGAATTATGATACTGTTTTTCCTATCGTCATTTTTTGTGCGAAATAGTGAAAATAACTGAAAAATGCCGTATGATGAAAAAGTATCAGGAGTCATTGTAACATGAATTCCGTAATCCTCCAAGGTAGCGGATGTTTTTGGACCCACGCTAATTATCTCTATGGTATTAAGATAGTCTACCAGTACTTTGAATTTGTTCAGTTTTTTTGCAGAAAGAACTAAAATATCAACTGCTTTTGGACTTAAAAAAATGCAGTATTGATATTTGTTTTTGGTAGTTAATTCTGAAATAAAATAATTGATCTCGTCATCAGATTTTGTAACTACAATAGTGGTAGGTAATTTTAACAGAGTTCCACCCAGTTTGGATATTTTTTCTTCAAATGAATCAACATGTTTATCTGTTTTAGTTATTACAATTATTTTGTTTCTAATGTCGGTCATAGTTTCAACATACTTGAGATTTAAACCATGATAATTTATTTGACAGAAGGACCACTTTTCCGATAATAATTACAGATGGAGGTTTGACATTGTTTTCTTTTATTTTTTTAATAATATTTCCAATATTTCCAATTATTATTTTTTGGTCTTCTCTGGTGCCTCTTTCAATTATTGCTACAGGTGTTTTCTTTGATAATCCGCCTTCTTCCAACTGTATCAGTATTTTACTCAGGTTTTCCAAACCCATCAGGATGACTATGGTATCGACTGTATTTGATATGTTTTTCCAATTAACAGATAATTTTTTTTTTAATGGGTCTTCATGTCCAGTTGCGATTAAAACAGATGAGGAATATCTACGATGAGTTAACGGAATTCCAGAATAAATCGCAGAACCAATTGCGGATGTGATTCCAGGAATTATCTCATAATCGATATCATTCATTTTTCAACAGATATTCTGCTTCCTCACCTCCCCTGCCAAAAATAAAAGGGTCCCCCCCCTTCAATCTTAGAACATTTTTTCCCTGATTTGCGTATTTTACCATCAAGACATTTGTATTATCCTGATTTGTGGTCGGTTCGCCTGCTGTCCTTCCAACATATATTTTTTCAATTTGATCAGGGATTAGGGAAATTATCTCCTTTCCAACAAGACGGTCATAAAGAACGATATCAGAACCTTTCAAAAGTTCCAAGCATCTAACTGTAATAAGTCCAGGGTCGCCCGGCCCAGCACCGCATATGAATACTTTACCCTTATTCTTTGCTAATGATGTTTTAGACTGTGTTTGTATCTTTGTTTTTTTATGTGCTTTCTTGTCATTATTTTTAACATGTTGTTTTGATTTTCTATTTCTTTTCAAGACGTCATCTAAAATTGGTTTGCTATTTTCTTTTACCATTCCACTCACTTAATGCATCCTCCCAACCATTTGACAATTCCAATGCACCGTGTTTGATTAAAAGATTTGCCATTTTTTTGCCAATTTGTTTTGGTTTTGAGATATCACCGTCTAACTTTAGCTCAATTGATTTAGTTCCGTCCGATGAAAACAATTTTGCGTATAGGATCAATCGGTCTTTTTCATAATCGCTAACAGATAGAAGGTCTTTTTCGGTTTTTGTACTTTTATTTTTAGTAATGTATGCAATTGCACCTATAGGAAATCTGCAGCCGGATTCGATTTTATCAAGTAGAGACCTTTCTGCGGTTATCGAGATTCTAGAAGATTTATCATCTATTTTTGATAAAATTTTTCTTAAACCTAAATTTTTCCTCTTGCATACAACTGCAATAGCTCCCTGTCCGGGAGCAGGAACAAATTCATGTATCCTAAATTTCTCTGAGATCATATCTGAAATTTTTAGTCGTTTCAAACCGGCCTCTGCCAAAACGATTGCATCAAATTCTCCATTTTTTACCTTGTTTATCCTTGTTTCAACATTACCGCGTATGGGAATAACGTTAATGTCATTGCGAAGTATCTTCAACTGTACCGCCCTACGCAAACTGCTAGTTCCTATAACCGAACCGGATGGAAGTAGATTTAAAGTTAGGTTATCTTTGCTAATTAGAACATCGTTTGGTTTTTCTCTTTTCAGTATTGCCGCGATTACAAGTTCTGGAGGTAGTTCAGATGGAACATCCTTTATGCTATGAATAGCAAAATCGATCCTGTTATGGATAACTGCTTCATTGATTTCCCTTTCGAATATACCCTTTCTGTCCATCATAAAAAGAGGTTTTTTATCAAGGTCTCCTTTGGTTTTGATAGTACATATTTCAAATTGAATATTTTTATAAAACTTTGAAAGTGATTTTGTCACAATTGCAGTTTGAGCCAGTGCCAATTTACTGCCACGGGTGCCGATTTGATATTTTTTTATCATTGTAATATGACTGCCCCATGAGATTATTTTTTTAATATTGAGATGGCTTCACCGTATGCATCTATTGTTTTATCTACATCTTCCTCAGTATGTGAAAATGATAGAAAACATGTTTCAAATTGAGATGGTGGTATAAAAATATCTTTTTTTAATAACTCAAAATATAATTTTTTAAACATGTCAAGATCGGATTTTAATGCGTCCTGATAGTTAACAACTTTGTTTTTTGAAAAGAATATCTGATACATGGATCCTATGGCGTTGACTGTCGCGTCAATTCCTTTTTCTTTTATAAAATCTTTTATCGCGTCTACGATACGATCGCAATTTTTACCTAGTTTTGGGTAGAGTGTATTTTTTGCCTCAATCAACGTGTCAATTGTCGCAAGCGATGCAGTGACTGAAACAGGATTTCCCGCGTAGGTGCTGGCCTGATATACACTACCAGAAGGAGCAAGTTGTGACATTATTTCCTTTTTTCCACATATGGCAGATATTGGAAAACCATTTCCAAGTGCTTTTGCAAAAGTTGCGATATCAGGTTTTATACCAAAAAATTCACTGGCACCTCCAAGCGCAAGTCTAAATCCTGTGATGACTTCATCAAATATCAAAACAATATTGTGTTTTTTTGTAAGTTTCCTTATCTCATACAAAAAATTTGTTTCGGGCAATATTACACCAACATTGGCGCATATTGGTTCCATGATAATACATGCAACATCCTCGCCTTTTTTTTCATCTTCAATTTTCTCCTTCAAAATTTCAATGTTATTGAATGGTAACACTTCAGTGTTACGAGATTCTGGCATGGATTCGCCAGAGGTAGAAAGAGTGGCCCCAGAACCTGCTTTAACCAAAACTTCATCATAGGCGCCATGATAACTACCGTCAAATTTGACGATGGTTTTTTTTTGTGTATATGCTCTGGCCAGTCTTATTGCATGCATAGTGGCCTCTGAACCAGTATTTACTATTCTGGCCATTTCACAACAAGGAACGATTTTGGATAATACTTCTGCAAGTTGTACTTCCTTTTCAGTAGGTATACAAAATAACGAACCACGGTCTAATTGTTCCTTGATGCGACCCATAACACCTTTGTATGAATGTCCTAAAATCAGAGCCCCATAACCCAAACAGTAATCAATCAATGTTTGATGGTCTTGTGTGATAATTTTGCTACCAATTCCAGATGAAACAAAGAAAGGATGTGGTTCGTAATATCTGACTGGACTGTTAACTCCTTTAGGAAGTACCTTTTCGGCTCGTGAAAATAAAGAACGTGAATAATCGAAATTCAACTATCATTTTATTATTTTAGAGAAATATAAATAATAATTGAAAAGATCGGCATTCTTGCACAAATGTGGTAAAGAATGATAAAAAATAATAAATCATAATCGGCAATACAAAAATAAAAATCAGAAATTTATTGATGTACTGTCAATGCAGGTATATCCATGCAACACACAATTACGAGTTTTCAAAAAAGTCGGGGTTAGTTACCAGATTTAAATAAAAACCGCTGTCCATGTAATTCATTTAGAATCAAAGTAGGAAAAACGTTACACGTGCTCTTTATGTATTCATTTATTTTCCAAATCAAATCAGATGATCTTCCCTCTATTATCTTATTCCAATCTGAAAGTCTGTACCGTGAAAAAAAATTTAGACTGAAGATAAAAAGAATCTCTCGGGTTAACTCATGAACAGAATATTGATTTCTCGTGGTTTGTTCTGGAATATCTACAAAGTAATTATCATTTTTAAAATAGATATCGTATTCTGATATAGGCAGGTTAATAAAAAGGTCCGTCCAGTCGAATCTATATTCATGTAGATATATTCGTGGGTCGGAAAAATAACAATCAAGAGACCTTGCAAAAGATCCGGTTATTTTGCAGACAACGGTATTATTTTCCATATATAATCCAGATGCCGAACCTTTACTAATCTGACTTTTCCGAAATGTGGACAGAAATAAAATTTTTAACAGTCTGGCATAACAATTATACAATAAAATTGGTTTTGTTATCAATGAGACGATCTTGGATGTATTAAAAAAGTCTATTGCTTGTTTTGCCAACAATACTATTTCTTCGGCATTAGTTACCAAATTGTTGGAGGTAAGTCTCTCATGGATTTCAGGAAGATTTTTATCATTTTTACCTTCAGTTTTATTTAGGTTCATAAATTCTTTCTTTAATTTATTTGTTTTAGAAATATCGATATCAAAAAAATTTTCTTTAATTCGTTCGTTTAAAAGATTATAAACATATGAAAAACTGGTTAGTCGGTCAATAAAATTCCATATATCGGCTTCTCGTTGATATGTGTTTATTATTTTTTGACCTCTATAATTTATCGTATTTGAGGTTTTACTTGCTTGTTCTTTCATTTTTCTATAATAATATATTGATATAGACAGCATAAAAATATAACATTATTTTCAATAAACAGGCACTTTTAATTTTCATGTCAATCGAAAATACCGTTTAACATGATTGTATAATAGATAATAGCAACGTAGTATGTATATATATAATGATTACCGAGGGTCAAATTCTGGCACGAAAATATTTTGCACCGACAAATGCTCAGAGTTATGATAAAATTGTAAAATATACAACTTTTGGTAGAGATTCGGTATGGAAAAAATGTATAGCAAAAAAACTTAAAGATCATAAATCTATCCTAGATCTGGCATGTGGAACAGGAATATGTTCGTCATATATTTCATTAAATAGAGATATCAAAATCACTGGGGTGGATCTTACATTTGATTATATTTTAATGGCAAAGGATAAAAAAAGGTATTCATTTTTAGCAAATTCTATTGCTGAGTGTCTACCTTTTAAAGATGCATCATTTGATGCAACAATATCATCATACTTGGCCAAATATGCAGACCTGTCTTCCCTAACCAAAGAGATATGGAGAGTATTGGATAATAATGGAACCGTTGTCTTTCATGATTTTATTTATCCAAGAAAAGAATACATGAAAATAGGCTGGAATTGCTATTTTATTATATTAAACCAGATAATAGGCAGGATTGTAAAATCATGGTCACATGTATTTTCTGACCTTGACAAGGTAATTAAAAATAGTAGATGGGAAAAAGATTTGGTAAAGGAACTTGAAAAAACTGGATTCGAGAATATAAACACAATTTACCAAACTGGAGAAACTTCAGCTATTATAACTGCAAATAAAACTAAGAGATAGAACATGAAAGAAATGGACACAACACGTATTAATGAATGGTTTGTTCCAAAATTTGGGCCTATAAAATTTAGGATTTTCATTGGAATGCTTTTTCTTCCATATACTGGAATGTGTGTCTCATTTACGATTATTGGTTGTATGCTGGCAGATGTTATATATTGGGACCGGGTGTTGGCTATTTCAATCATTTATTTTTTGGCTCTGGGAATATCCGCGCATATAGCAGATAATTTAGGTTCAAAAAAAATAAAACCATGGGGAAACTACTGGACAAAATCACATTTAAAGGCGATATTGATTGTAAGTATTCTAATTGCTTATTCTATAGGTATTTATTATATAGTCACATCAACTTTTTTACTAATAATCATAGCCATATTAGAAGGATTTTTCTTGTTCGCCTACAACTATGAACTTTTTAATGGAAGATTCCACAATAGTTTTTGGTTTGCAATCTCGTGGGGATCGTTGCCACTGTTAGCCGGATACATTATTCAAACCAATTCAATTTCGGTATTAGTTCTAGTTTTGTCATCGATAACTTTTTCAATATCACTTTTGGAAATTCGCATATCAAAAAGGTACAAGAGTTTTAAACAAGAATCAAAAGACCGGAACGATAAGACAATAAAAAAATTAGAAAATATTTTAAGGGTTATCAGCATCTGTACTATTCTATTTACAAGTATATTAGTAATTTTAAGATATTATATTAATTAATAAAATGGAAAGTGATTGTAGAAAACATTTTGTTTTCAGAAAATACACCAGCAGATTATCTTTTGGTATCAGAGAAATTTCTGATTTTGAAAAAATAGTTCGTGTAAAATTAAAACCATATGAAAAAATATTATTAATTAACACAGGAATGACAGAAAACATTCTTCGAATAATTGTAGGTTCGCCTGTAAAAATAAATGTGTTGTATCAGAAGGCACAAAAGAATATCATTTTGCGCAAAGTCCAAATAGAGTTGGAGGAAAATCCAGAACTAGTTCTGTTAATAGCTTATTCAAAAATAAATGTAAAATGTGTGCCAATAAAAATTTTAAATAAAATAAAAAAAATGGAAAGTGGAATAGGAATGATTATTGAGTCCGCACGATTAGAAACATATAAAAAAATTATAGAAGTTGGATACAATCCCAGAGATTTCAAATTATATCGAGAATATTATATACTATACGAAAAACAGAAAATGATGAAAATAAAAGAAATTTTTCTATTAAATAATTTAAAAAAGTGTAAAATTCATTAAAACGTGAAATCCGCTGTGTTGTAATTATAATATGATAAAACTGACAAGCAAATAATGTAAAAATATACTTATGAAAAGACTAAAAATCCACTTAAAAATAGGATAGCAAAACTGGTTCATGTTATCGTGGGTTCAACAGATAATATGGACCAACAAGCAATTTGTTTTTAATGATATTAAATTTTTTTATTCGTCTAATAACTGTGCCATTCTTTTTGCGTGATATGTAATTATCATGTCTGCTCCCGCCCTCTTTATGGATACCAAAAGTTCGGTCATTACATTGTCTTCGCTTAACCATCCTTCCAACGCAGCAGCTTTTATCATTGCGTATTCACCTGAAACACTATATGCACAAACGGGGGTAGTGGTCATTTCTCTTATCTGGTAGATTAAATCCAAGTAAGGAATTGCCGGTTTTACCATAACAATATCCGCACCTTCATTTATATCAGTCTCCACCTCTTTTAATGCCTCATTACGATTTGTAAATGGCATTTGATATGATTTTCTATCACCAAATTCGGGATATGAATTTGCGGCATCCCTAAAAGGCCCGTAAAGAGGAGATGCAAGCTTTGCAGAATATCCTATAATGCCAGTATCGGTAAAACCATTACTATCAAGATTTTCTCTGATGGCATGAACCTGTCCATCCATCATAGCCGAAGGAGCAATCATATCCGCCCCTGCACGTGCATGGCTTGTTGCAATTTTTCCCAAAATCTGTAAACTTGAATCATTGTCGACGGTCTTGTTTTTTACAATTCCACAATGGCCTGTTGATGTATACTGACACATACATGCATCAGTAATAATAGCCAATTTTTCACCATAGTTTTTCCGAATATGTCTGACTGTTCGTTGTACTATCCCATCATCATCAAATGCAGATGTCGCATTATCATCTTTATTTGATGGAATACCAAACAATATAATAGCTTTTATGCCCAGATCAATAATGGACTCTATCTCGTTATCGATATTTTTTAATGGAAATCGTTTGATTTCGCCCATGGATTTAATTTTTACAGGTTTTGAAATTCCTTCCTGTACAAAAATTGGGCAGATTAAATCTTTTTTGGAAAGATGTATTTCTTGCATCAGATCTCGGATTGCCTGATTTTTTCTAAGACGTCTAAGTCTTACTTTAGGATAGGCAACAAGTGAGCTATTAAACATTGTGTCTATCATTTTCGTAATTAAATATTTTTTCCATAATTTTCATTATTTCATGTTCTTTACCAAATAGATCCCCATCTTGAACTTCTCTACGAAGATTGTTCATTGGGGTTGACATTATTCCTTCAAGAAGTGCGTGTGAGAATTGTTCCAATATTTTCAATTCTCTATCACCTAGATCTTTACCCAATATGGATAAAGCCTTTTTTAATTCACGTTCCCTTATTTTATCTACATTTCTAAAAACAGAAACAACAAATGGTTCTGCAAGCTTCCTTTTTATCATTAGATCCATGTTTACCATTTCATCTTCGATTATTTTTTCTGCAGAATTAATCTCATTTACACGAAATTTAATATTTTTATCAACAATAGATGAAAGTTTATCGATATTTATTAAAAGAACATTTTCAATAGATTCTACCGACTCTTCTACCGTTCTAGGATTTGAAAGATCGAATATAATTAGTGGTTTATGTCTATTGGACATAGTTTTTTGTATCCGTTCAAAAGTTAATAAATAATAAGGAGCTGTGCTACTCACAAAAATAATATCGATATTGGATAAATTTTCTAAGGCTTTATCAAACAAAACTGGTGTTCCGGCCATCGTTTCTGAAAATGATTTCGCTCGTTCAAATGTTCTGCTTGTAACCATAAAAGGAATGTTTCTTTTGTGAAGTGGTTTTGCAACAAGACTAGCTCCTTCACCCGAACCTATCAGCAATATGTTTTGGTTTTCCAAGGTGGTGGAATACTCTTCAGCAAGATTAACGGCCACAGAACCTACAGAAACGCTTCCTTTATTTATCCCAGTAACGTTTCTCACTTTACTTCCAACCTTGATTGCTTTATCAAAAATAAAAGATAAATTGGAACCGATATGAAGGTTTTTCTTTGAAAATTCAAAGGCTCTTTTAACCTGACCTAAAATTTGATCCTCTCCCACTACTAGAGAGTCAAGACCAGAAACTAATCGTAAAATATGTCTAATGACGCCATCTCCACGTTCTATTTCGATAACTTCGTTTAATTCATTACCGGATATTTTTGACAAAAATGACCATCCGTTTATGATAGAGTGGTGATTGATATTATCACCTACTGCAAAGACCTCGATTCTGTTGCATGTTTGTAGGATCATACATTCATCGATTTCGCCCTGCTGTTTGAAGATCATATAAGCAGTATCAATATCTTTAAAGGTAAATTTTTCCAAGATATGAATTGGAGCTTTTCTAAAAGTTACTCGAAGATTGACAATCTCAGGAAATTTTACAACAGTAGTCAAGGGATATCATTCCCCCATCTTCTTAATAGATCAAGAGTTGCCAACCTTGCTTCCTCCACTTTATTCTCCCTAATTAATGATTGAATATTTTTATCATTAATAATAGAATATAAGAATGCTTTTCTTTCTTTAACCGTTTTTATGATAAGCCTTGCTTCATATCTAGCAAATTCTTGTAACTTGGCATTCTCAATATCTGATGGAGTGATTATTTTTCGGATTATTCTTTCGGCTTTCATTCTAATTTTTCTTGCCATAATCGGACTTTTACCTTCAGTCGATATAGCTACTTGCATCACACCCTCTATATTTATGATTGATGCATAGGAAAAATCACTATACTGCGGATCATCTACAGAATAAACAAAAGCTCCAAATGTCCGTCCCTTATTGACCATAGCGCGATTTAGTTTTCTGTCATCTGTAGATGCTAACAATAGAAAGGAATCCTTATAATTATCCAAAAAATCTAGATTTGAATTATCTATCTTTTTTTTGATGATTTCTATCTTGCCTTCGTTAGCTAAATTTTTAAAATAAGAATTTAATCGGTTGCTGATGACAGTAATTTTACAATTTTGTCCTAAAAGACCGTTAACCTTTCTCATACCTTCCGTTCCGCCTCCGATAACTAGGACTTTTTTTCCTCTAAGGTTAAGGTCAACAATCACTTCGCAGCACCGTAATTGAGTATAAAAAATTAGATAATAATATTTAAAGTATTACGTTTTTTTGATTTTCAATAAATGTAAGTATTCAATGCCTTTTAATCAATTTTATAATGTATCAACAATGATAGTAACATCAATATTTGATCAAAAAGAAAAGTAACGATGCGTATAATAATAAAGTAGATAAACTTGAAAATACAGATATCAAAAAAATAAACAAAGAATTATTGCTACTGGACTCTATAGAAGATATCGGTCCTGCAACAAAAAAACATTTGCAGGAGGTTGGAATCAATTCTATTAAGGATCTTGTAGTAAGAGGCCCGTTTGATGTAGCCGATGCAACAGGAATGGAGATGGAAAAATCAGTTACAATATGTAATAAAGCTCGTGTCAAACTTGAGGAATTGGATATATTAGACAAGACATTTACAACTGCAACTGAACTTTATAAAAAAAGGAAAAAAACTGAGAAAATTTCCACAGGTTCAGAAAATTTAGATTCGCTTTTTGGTGGAGGTATTGAAGTTGGAGCGATTACCGAAATATTTGGTGAATTTGGATCGGGGAAAACACAGATTTGTCACACCCTTTGCGCCATAGTTCAATTGGATAAGAGTAGAGGAGGGTTAGAAGGCAAAGTTATCTATATTGATACCGAAAACACCTTCAGGCCTGAACGAATTGTTTCGATATGTGATGCACGTAATTTGGATTACGAAAAAATTTTAGAAAATATTATTGTAGCAAAAGCCTTCAATAGTTCCCATCAAGAACTGATTATTCAGGAATGTGGAAAAATTATTGAAGAAAATAATGTGAGGTTACTGATAGTTGATTCAGCCATAGCACATTTTAGAGCAGAATTTCTTGGAAGAGGATTTCTTTCTGAACGTCAACAGAGATTAAATCGTTTGATGCATATGTTAGTAAGACTAGCTGAGACGTATAAAATAGCAATAGTTGCAACAAATCAGATACAGTCATCGCCAGATGCCGTATTTGGTGATCCGTTTAAACCGACCGGAGGAAATGTGGTTGCACATACCAGTACCTATAGGATCTATTTAAAAAAGTCAGGTAAAAATAGAATAGCTAGGATGGTAGATAGTCCATATCATGCAGAAAGGGAAGTATTATTTTCATTAAGCGATAGAGGTGTTTCTGACCCCGTGTAATAAAATATGTGCAATGAAATTATTCAGAATTTGTATTGTTAACTAAGAATGATAAAGATAATGTTAAATTAAGGCTTTTTTCCTAAAGATATAGTATGCCAAAATCTCACGGTAATCGTAGAAAATCTAGATCCATTCTAACCAAAGATAATGTAGTTAGAGGTATTTCTTATCTATTAATCAACTATCAAGCAGGAGATAAAGTAATAATTGATGTTGACCCAAGCGAGCACAATACAATTCCTCATAGAAGATTTCAGGGCAAAATAGGAATCGTTAAAGATGTGGGTAAAAGAATTGTTAAAGTTGTAGTAAAAATAGGAAATAAAGAGAAGATTCTTCAAACAAAAAGGAATCACATAAAACCGTTTGTTACCGCTAACAAAGAAAATATAGATTTAGAACAAAAGGTATCTCCATAGATGACAGATATAGTAAATAAAAAGATCATATCACTTCCACAGGTAAAGGAAATTTTAGATAAGATAAAACTGGAAGATATGGACCAGATTCAGAGATGGACTTTTGATTATGTAAGCAAATTTGCAAAAACTGATTCTGATAATGCAGAAAGGATTCTAAAAGATTTGGTTGAAAAGTGTGAATTAAAAGAAGAAGAAGCAGTAGAATTAATAAATGCTATGCCAAATTCCATAGAAGAACTAAGAGCTTTTACTTTTGGTTGGAAAAAATTGATTTTAACTGATACATTGGATAAGATTTTAGAAATATTAAAAAGCGTAAGGAAAGAGTAAATTAAAAGTTAATCAATATCATTTATGGAGTATATAGATATTGTCTTCGATTCCTTCAGACCAGTACAGTAGGGGCAGTTACCATGATAGAAGAAACATCCCTCCAAGAAAATATGAAGAATATGCGCACGTACTAGATTTCATGATAAGAGGCAAATCCTTAACAGTTAGAAACAAAGAGGGGATAATCATTCAAGCTATTGGCGAAGAAAGATTAACACTACTGGAATTGCTTGGGGAACAGGGAAAAAATTTTCAGATAGGTGAAAGATTGTATATAGGAAAAGATAGTAGAGAAAAGATAACAAGCGTATTAGGTAGAATGGAATATAACAATATATCACAATCTGCAAAAAATGAACTCCCATCGGTAGTGGAAAAGATTGTTAAGATAAATGAAAAAAGATTTGTAGATTATATAAACATCTCACAACCCATTACCCCAAGAATTCATGCATTAGAACTGATCCCCGGTATTGGAAAAACGTACATGATGTCAATAATAAAAGAAAGGGAGAAAAAAAAATTTGAAACGTTTGATGAGATACAAGAAAGAGTAGGACTGAAAGATATTACAAAACTAATTGCCAAAAGAATAGTTGAAGAGATAACTGGCGAGGCAAGAATGAATCTATTTGTCAGGAAATGAATCAGATATCTTATAAGTATAAATTACAAAAATCACATTTTTATTGCGGTCTTATCGCTACCATCCATGCAGGATGAATTTCACTCCATCCCTTGGTGGCGTCTTCAACCCATGCACCCCATAGTTGTATTTTATCTCCCGGTTTGGGTAATGTAATGTTAGTGGAGTTTTTATCCTTTGAGAGGATTTCAACTACTACAAGTCCTTCCGTTTCAGTTTGATTACCCTTTTGTAGTAAATGCGTATAATTTTGGTCTAGTGCCATTGTGAATCGATAGTTTCCGTCATTCATGCTTTTTACATGATAGACCTGTCCTTTTACTTCCTCGCATTCAGAATGAATTTTGAATCTTTGTGGATCTTTTACACCTTCAAAAATATTACCCAGATTGCAATTATTTTTATCCAGGTTGGTTTTATTATATAAAATATCTTCCGAGCTGATTTTATCCTTTACCTCAATATTTATTGTTCCAGTATCACTACTGAGATTCTCATCAGAAATTGTATAATTAAACGAGTCAACTCCGGTGAAATTTTCGTGTGGATAGTAGGTAATTAATTTCTTGTTTGTATTTAGAACCGCCAATCCTTGATTGTCCGTAATTGATTGAATTGAACTTATGAATAGTGCATCGTTTGGATTGGGGTCAATATCATTGTCTATTGCGGTACGTATGGTTATTTTCTCATTTGCGAAAGTTGAATAATGGTCATCTTCTGCTGTTGGAGGTTTATTCTCTTCCGCCTTTCCTACCTCTTTAGATATACTGAATCTATCTAAAACAACACCTGAATTTGAATAAAATTTACCCTCCAAATTAGTACCATTGGCATTAAGATTAACATTTAAAAATCCAAAATCAGAATTTTGTTGGTAAACTACATATGGTTCTTGGTTTTTAAGGCTGTGTGTATTGACCCCACCGGTTCCCACTATCAGAAAAATTGGTCCGTTTGGATTAAAATATGTGTTTTTGTTGACATCAGAAACAAGTGGATTTACTGGCGCGTTTGGATTATACGTTAACGGATAAGTTCTCTGATAATTATGTAGGTGTCCTTGAAGAACTAAATCTACTCCATATTGATCCATCAAATCATGATATGTGTCTCTCATACTTGAGTCGGCAGAAACTGATGATAATGAAGTATACGCTGGGGTATGTTGTGATACTATTATCCAGTCGATATCAGGATTAGTTGATGCTTTTTTGAGGTCGTTAATAACAAAATTGTATTGTTCTGAACCCTGTTTATGAAATATTTCTGACGACAATATTAAGAAGTGAATATTTTTATAATCAAAACTATAGTATTGTTTACTGAGATTGAAACTAGTTACATATTGATTCAACAAATTTGGAGGCTCAGTATCATGATTTCCAACTATAACTTTTGTTTTTTCTTTTAAAGGATTAATTGTATCCAACCAGCAGGCTGAATCTGTAGTGTATGAGAAATCGCCAAGAGCTAACAAAAGATCGATGTCTTTTCCCTCTATATTTTTAATTGTACTTTTTGTATTGGAATTGCATCCAAAATCTCCGACTGCTGCAAAATTAAACCCGGTGTAAGGTTCTGTGTAATTAATGGATTTATAATAATCACCGTTTTTGGATGACTTTTCTTCTTCCTTTTCATCTTTTGAGATTTTTTTATCTTTATCTTCATCTTCTATAAATTTTTTATAAAACTTGGATTTCTCAATCAGGGACTTTATATCTTTGAAATCAAGGTCATCTAGATTTAGAAAATCTCTAGTTTGGACCTTCTTTACATCAAAGTTGTTCCTGTCCTTTAAATCCTTGATCTTGGACTTCACATCAAAGTTGTTCCTGTCCTTGGTTGTGAATTTCTTTACATCAAAGTTGTTCCTGTCCTTGAAATCCTTGATCTTGGACTTCACATCAAAGTTGTTCCTGTCCTTGGTTGTGAATTTCTTTACATCAAAGTTGTTCCTGTCCTTGAAATCCTTGATCTTGGACTTCACATCAAAGTTGTTCCTGTCCTTGAAATCCTTGATCTTGGACTTCACATCAAAGTTGTTCCTGTCCTTGAAATCCTTGATCTTGGACTTCACAT